>JAOAHD010000001.1 GCA_026415395.1 Candidatus Binatia bacterium
GAAGCGGCCGGCATGGTGATCGGCGCATCCTCCGCGAGCCGGGTGTTCCGCAGCGATTCGCTGCGGCCCAATTGAAGCACGAATACAAAGATAATATTGTCTGCGACCTGGCTGTGTTCCGCAGCGATTCGCTGCGGCCCAATTGAAGCTAAGGTAGAATTACGTGTACGCAATTTAGATGAAGTTGTGTTCCGCAGCGATTCGCTGCGGCCCAATTGAAGCTCAATGTCTCAGGATTTGGCGGCTCGCGGTCTCCACGCCCGGTGTTCCGCAGCGATTCGCTGCGGCCCAATTGAAGGCTTGCAATGGTTGGTCGGTTACGCAAAGAGGGAGGGCGCAACGGCTCCCTAGCCGCTGACCTGCCACGCCCCTTTTAAAAAAAGCTCGATTTCTTCGAGAATTTCATGGTAACGCGCTGAGCACGTTGGCAGGGCCTCTTCTAGTGGCAATCGCACTCCGGTGGGACAACGATTTGAGGTGGCTCACCGTGGTTCGTGCTGCGTGCCGAAGCTCCGTTTAGCAATTCCACTTCTTACCCTGGGCGCTTGTGGAAACGAGTCCCCAGAACTTCCGATGTTCGTGAGAAGCGACGCCATCGCTCCGAGGGCAGTAGGGAAAAACCTACTCCGATCCCACCGCATTCCAACTCCTCGCTCGGGAGCTGCGAGCGGAGCGGGTTCTTGGAGATAGCTCGCCGACAACTGTGAATGACAATCATCTGGCGGCGCAATCGCAAGGCTTCGTCGGCCACACGTCGCCGAGCCACCCGCACGAGATTCACTCAGGCGATGTCTTCCCACCAAAGGCAATCCAGCTAACACGTCACCCTAGTCAACGCCAACCAAGGCCATGGCTCCGCTCTCTGGCGACCTCCCAGCCCCGGAAGCAGCAACTGCTTCGCGGCCGCGCACGCCTGGCTCGGCCACCTTTGCTTGCGCTATAGGGCAACCGCATGTTCACTGCGGTTCGTTTGCCGTCGAAACGCCCCGGGCGAGTCCATTCCATCGAGGAGTGTCTGGCCGATTTGCGGGCCGGGAAGATGGTCATCCTGGTGGACGATGAGAACCGGGAAAACGAAGGCGACCTGTGTTTAGCCGCAGAAAAGGTGACGCCCGAAGCTATCAATTTCATGACGAAGTACGGGCGAGGGCTAATCTGCTTGGCGCTCACCGAAGAGCGGGTACGCGAGCTCGGGTTACCGATGATGGTGGCGGAAAACCGCGCACCGCTCGGCACTGCGTTCACGGTGTCCATCGATGCGCGCCACGGCATAACCACAGGGGTCAGCGCCGCCGACCGGGCGCACACCATTCGGGTCGCGATCCGCGAGGGCACGCGTCCACACGACCTTGTGACCCCCGGTCACGTTTTCCCTTTGATGGCGCGTCGTGGCGGGGTGTTGGTGCGCACCGGGCAAACGGAAGGCTCGGTGGACCTCGCCCGTCTTGCTGGCCTCAGGCCGGCAGCGGTGATTTGCGAAATCATGAAAGAGGATGGCACGATGGCGCGCCTTCCCGACCTGGAACGCTTTGCTGCAACCCACAATCTGAAAATCTGCACGATTGCCGACCTGGTGCAGTACCGCCTTCGGCACGACTCGCTCGTGCATCGTGTGGCCGAGGCCAGGCTCGACAGCCGCTATGGCGGCGAGTTCAAGATTTACGTCTACCACACCGATGTGGACGACGGAGAGCACGTGGCGTTGGTGAAGGGGAAGATTTCACCGGACGAACCGGTGCTGGTGCGGGCCCACGCCGAATTTCTCCCTGGCGACGTGTTCAACATGGCGGAGCAAAACACCGCCGCGTTACTGCAAGAGTCCATGAGGATGATCGGCGAGGCGGGCAAGGGCGTGATCGTCTACCTGCGCCGGCAAGGCCGGGGGGCCGAACTCGCACACTTGCAGCGGCAAATGGCTCGCAACCCGAGCACGGATCCCGAAACCCGGCAACGGGCGTTCCGAGACTACGGGATTGGCGCACAGATTTTGCGCGACGTCGGGGTGCGGAAAATTCGCTTGCTCAGCAATTTCCCGCGGCGGCTGGTGAGCTTGCCGGGGTACGGCCTAGAGATCGTCGAATGCGTGCCCATTGCTCTCCCCAAGGACAACGGAGGTAAAAGCTCGCCGCGCCCCCGGGCCACTAAGGCGAAGGCACCACGGGCGCGGAGTTGACCGCGGCGACGGTCCGGCGCCTGCCACGTTGCCACGCTCGTGTTCCTGCCGGCGGGCTGTTCACTGAATTTTTTCCACCCAAGCGCCCAGGTCCCAACTGTAACTCATTCCAAAACGCAGGCCGAAATTTTCGCTGGCTGTATCGAGCCCAGCCGTCGCACCGAAAAAGAACGCCATCGGGCCGTGAACCACCCGCATGCCGGCAGCGGCGCGTGTACGGTCGTTACCGAACCTCGAACCGGCCAGCCCAGAAAGCTCTGCCAGAAGCTGGAATTGGCTCGCGCCAGATTGCTCGCGCCCCCACAAGGGACCTTCAACGGCGAGCGCGTACACGAACAAATCGTCCTGTCCTCCGGGGCCAAACCTCCGGCCGAGCAATTCCCCCGGGTTCCCCAGGAGCAAGATGCCCAAATTGGTGTGCAGCCGTAGTGGGCCCGCCTCTTTGGAGACCAATGCAAGCAGGTCGAAATCCGTCTCATCCGTGCCTAAGCGATCGTCCTTGTTCGCGTTCGGCAATTTAGTTCCAAAACGCACCGCGAGAGCCGGCCAGGTCGCGTCCTCCGCGCGCACACGGACTTTGGTGTGCAAGCGGGCATCACCGGAGCCATACTGCCAGTTCGTCTGCCCGCGGGTGGTTTGCTCGTCGAGGTAAATCGCCTCGTACTGTGCCTCGATTTCGACCCAGTCGGCAGCCCCGGCGCGGAACCCGAGTTGGGGGACTGCCCAGCGGTCTTGCCGCCGCAACGCCCCTGGCGCGGTGAAAAATGGGAAGCGCTCATCCCTGGCGTACGCAGCGGAAACTGTGAGCTCGGCGCGACCATCCGGCAAAATTGCCGCATCGTAGGCATTAAGCGGGGCCAACGAAGCTTGCTGGGCAACAGCCACAGCCGGCAACCAAGCAGCCAGCACGCACCACCACCGCAAGCTCCGCATGTCACCTCCTTCGCCGCGCCGACCGAAGCAACGCGGCCGCAGTATTCGTGACGAGCGCCACAATTGCAAGACTACGCATGCTGTGCTTGCACGAATTTCGTGCGTGCTCTTCGCCAGGTCCTCCTCGCTGTGGCCCTGCCGCTGATTGCCGTTGCCGCAGACATCGTTGAGCTTTCTGTGCGCTCGGTCGCCCCGAACGCGATTCGCGGCGGGAGCGTACCGCTCGAGGTTCAAGTCCGGATCGCACCCGGATGGCACATCCACGGCCATGAAGCCGACGAACCGTTTCTGATCCCGACCGAACTTTCCTTCGAGCTCCCGGAGGGAGCCCATGTTGGGCCAATCCGTTACCCCCTAGCCGAGAGCCGCAGTTTTGCCTTTGCACCGACCAAAGTCCTCAAAGTCTATCAAGGAACTGTTCGCATTGGCTCGACCCTGACGGTGGACAAGGAATTCGCTGGATCAGAAGTGCCGGTGTCGGCTCGACTGCGCTACCAAGCCTGCACCGACACCACGTGCGCCCCGCCGAAAACGGTGACGGCACAACTCGTTTTGCCAGTCGCCGATCGCCAAGAGGCAGGCGTAGGTGGGGCAACATTTTCATCCGCAGCGACTCCCGGCCCTGATTTTTCGACTTGGTTCAGTGAGCGCGGGCGCCTGACCACGCTCTTGCTCACGCTCCTCCTCGGTCTGGGCCTCAACCTCACGCCCTGCGTGTATCCATTGATCTCGATTACAGTAGCGTTTTTCGGGCGCCAGGCGGCGAGCAACGCCTATCGGCGCGCGCTGCTCGCCGCGGCGTATGTCTCGGGCATCGTTGCCAGCTTTGTCGCGCTCGGCGTCGCCGTCGCACTCTCCGGCGGGATGTTTGGTGCCTGGCTGCAGCGTCCGCCAGTGCTCATCGGCTTCGCCGCGCTCATGATGTTGCTCGCGGGCAGCTCCTTTGGGCTGTACCAGTTCCGGCTTCCTTCTGTGCTCACGCGCCGGGCAGGCGGCGCGATGCCGGGGCTCCTTGGTGCGCTCGCTATGGGAGCAAGCATGGGGTTGGTGGCAGCGCCTTGCGTGGGGCCCGTGGTGGTGGGCTTGCTGTTGTTCGTTGGGCAGAAAGGCGATCCCTGGCTCGGCGTCCAATTGTTCGCAGCGTTAGGCACCGGCCTGGGCCTACCGTACCTGCTGCTCGCGTTCCTGGCGAGCTCGTTACACGCGTTGCCACGCTCTGGAGATTGGTTGGTTTGGATGGAGCGGCTCTTCGGTTTCGTACTGGTTGCGGCGGCGGTTTACTTCGTCGCCCCGTTGTTGCCACGGCGCGCCGTACACTTAACCTATGCCGCAGTTGCCCTCGGTGCTGCTGTGGTGCTCGGGGTTGTTCCCCTTGCGCACGCCCATCGTTGGTTTCGCTGGTTTCAACGGGTGGTAGGTGCGAGCTTACTCGGAGTCGCCCTGTGGCTGGCACTTCCCTCGGATGCTGGCAGCATGATCGAGTGGGAAGAGTACTCCGAGCTCGCATTGGAGCAGGCAGTACGCGATGGCAAACCTGTGTTGATCGATTTTGTGGCGGATTGGTGCATCCCCTGCCACGAAATGGAGGCCACGACATTTGCCGATCGCCGTGTTGCCGAGCTGGCGGAACGCTTCGTCATGCTGCGCGCAGACGTGACGCTCGATACCGAAAAAACCAAAGCCATGACCGAGCGTTTCCGCGTCCTCGGAGTGCCGACCATCGTTTTGCTCGATCCGGAGGGCCGAGAGGTACAGCGGCTGGTGGGGTACGTGACGGCGGAGGAGTTGGCGTTGGCGATGGGAAAGCTCGCTCCGCGAGCAGCCGGAGCCGAGCCGAGTGCAAGCTAAAACTCGATGGTAAAACCTTCGCTTTCTCGGTTCTCCACGTCCTCGAGTGTCACGCGCGCCCGCACGTAGCTTTGGAAGGGCGCGAAAACATAGCCGTCCACGGTTTCCCCGGGAGCAATCGTCCGGTCATGAAGAACCCTCGGCTCCACGCGTGCCCGGTCCTCTGGTGGTAGCTTGGCGAGCACTTCTCGAGCGGCAACAGGCTGGACGCGGCGCCCGTCGCCGGTTTGCAGCGTCACTGCGGCAACTTCGAAGCGGTATGGGCGCGAAGTGTGGTTCGCAACCCGAACGTGCACCGGGGCCACTCCTTGCTCGGCCAAATTGACCTCGAGCCCTGACGCACTCGGCCGCTCGACCACCACGGCAACATCCACACCGGACCCAGCCAATGGCCGCGGCGTCGGCCGGGCTGCCGCCATCGCGGCAAACGTCTTCTCGAATTGGCCAGCGAAGTCCAAGGACGCCAAACCCTGCCCTTCAGCTTTCGCCTCGATTTCCGCCCCCATCGTCGTGCAAAACACTTGGACCAAGACACGCGCGGTGCGTCCCGGATCTTCTTTCCTGCCGACGACAACGCCCGGGGAGCCTGGCTCCGCCCGGGTCACCTCGGCAATCTGGTAGCCTAAGCGCTGGACGGCAGAGATCGCGAGCTGCTGGGCCTCCCCGCAGGTCATCCCTTTTTCTTCGATGCGCACATAGCGTCCCGCGCAACTGGCAAGCAACAAACCCAGCAGCACGAGTTTGCTTTTGCGGAGGGCAACGCTGACTACAAACATCCTTGTGCATTAAGCCTAAATGCCTGGCCCATGCAAAGGCAGCTGCGTCGGTTCGTCTGAGTTCGCTTGCCGAACGGCTGTGCGCGCAGCGCGAATCGCTCACCGAATTTCTGCTTGCGCGCGCGGGCAAATTCATGCCATCAAGAGCTATTTACGATGGAAGGGAGGCCGCTCAGTGGAGGCTCCGTGACCAAGAACGGAACCAGGGGCTTCGTTCCTTTACTCGCCCGAGCTCGAGCGGCAGGGTGGTTATTACTTATCGCTTTGGCTGGTTTTGCGATCGCCGAGGTGGTCGCTCGCCCTCTTGAGAACCCCGGAGTCACCGCGGTCCACCTTGTAGGACTAGGCGTCCTCGCTATGCTCATGGTGCCGCTGTACCGGGGATCGTCGGAGCGCACGCTGATCACCGCCGCTGTGTTTGCTGTGCTGACAGCGGCGTTCGTAAGCGTTGCTGTCGCAGCCCTCACCGGCGATGCGAATAGTGCGTCGTTCATTTTTGTGTCGCTCGCCATGGGGAGTGCAGCCTTAGTCCCGTGGGGAGCGCGAGCCCAGACGCTCGTGGCAACCATTCTGGCCCTGTTGTTCCCGATCGCCGTGTACTCGGCGGAAGGCGCCTTCAGTCCGTTCCGCCTGCGAGAGTACCTCGGACTAATTGTGGTCCTCGGCGCCTCCGTTTACATCGCAGCGGAGCTCGAGCGCAATCGCCGACGAGCCGCTGCTGAGCTCCAGCGGAGACTGGAACGCGAACGGGAACTTGATGCGCAGAGGCGTTTTCTGCGAGCGGTCATCGACATCAACCCCCACCTCATCTTCGCGAAAGACCGACAGGGCCGCTTCACCTTGGTCAATCAAGCAGTTGCCGAGGTCTATGGGACAACGGTCGATTATTTGCTCGGCAAAACCGATGCTGACTTCAATCCTCACGAAGAAGAAGTCGCGTTTTTTCGCAAGATTGACTTAGAAGTTCTGGATACCGGAGAAGAAAGAATCGTTCCTGAAGAACGCATCACCGACGCCCAGGGGAACGTCCGTTGGTTGCGCACGATCAAGCGGCCCCTCTTCTCGCAGGACGGGAGACCCGAGCAAGTGCTGGGCGTGGCCATGGACATTACGGAGCAGCGGACCTTTCAGGAAGAGCTCCGCGAAGAGGCCCTCATCGCCTCCACGTTGTCCCGCGCGGCGGAGGACATTATCGCTGCGCTCAACAGCCCTCAGCTTCCCGCGGTGCTCTGTGGTGTTGCTACTTGGGCGCTCGGGGGTAGGTGGGCGCAACTTTGGACCGTGGACGAAGAGAGCGGCCGTGTGCGACCCGAAGCACAGCACGCAGCGTCCCCGGAAGTGTGGCAGGCGCTGCAAGTGGTGGAAGTTCACAAATCGATGGTGATTGATTTGTGGCGCCGGGTCGAGACCAGAGAGATCGTTACCATTTCGCCGCAAAAAGCAAGCCAGTGGATTCCGCAAACCCTACTGGGCTTGGCCAAAGCATTCTCTGGCGCCGCGGTCATTCCCCTCTGGCGCGGAAACCAAATTTCGGGTGCGCTCGTGGTGGGCGTGCAGGAAGAGGCTCTGCCATTGGCGCGGCCACTGGAGCGCATCGCTAATGGTTTGTCGCAGCTCGCCTCGCTGACCTTGGAAAACGCCCGCCTCGTGCATGAAGTGGAGCGGGCGAGTCGTCTGAAGTCGGAGTTCATGGCCACCATGTCGCACGAGTTGCGCACGCCGTTGAATGTCATCATCGGCTACAGCGGTCTGCTGCTCGAAGGCGCACTCGGGGAGCTCAGCAAAGATCAGGTGGAAGCCGTGGAGCGTTTGCGCGCGAATGCGTTGCAACTCCTCGACCTTGTGAATGCGACCCTCGATGTCACGCGACTGGAAACCGGGAGAGTTCCGCTCGAGTTGCGGCCGACATCCGTTCCCGAAGTCGTAGCGCAGACGGTGCGAGAAACCGTGGATCAACTTCGCCCGACGGGGTTGGACATTTGGCGCGCCGTACCCCCGACTCTGCCGCGGGTGACGACGGATCCGGTCAAGCTGAAAGTCATCCTGAAAAACCTTCTCGCGAACGCCATGAAGTTTACTCCTTCGGGTTGGGTCCTCATCGACAGTCAAGTGTACAAGGACGAGCTCGTGATCCGCGTGGCAGACACTGGAATCGGCATTCCACCGACGGAGATCGAGCGCATCTTTGAGCCTTTTCAGCAGGTGGGTGCTCCGGTGGACCATCGTCACGGTGGGGTCGGCCTTGGCCTCTATATCGTGCGGCGACTGGTCGATGCCTTTGGCGGGGAAATCACCGTCGAAAGCCAAGTCGGCTACGGCACGGCGTTCACTGTACGGCTGCCAGTGGAGCCGCACGGCGCAAGCGCCCTGTAGTCTGCTGAGCACGCCGTAAAGTGAACCGAGCTGGGGTTAGAGGTCGTTGTCGTCGCGCAAGTCGATGACCAGCGGCTGCGCGTTGTTGGTCGGGTTTCCGTCGGGATTTTGCCCTGTCACCCGCACCTCTGCGGTGCAGCGTGCCGGAGAGCCGGGGAAGATCGACGTGACAGTGTCTAGCTGAAAGACCAGGGGAATTTGGGCGCTCACTCGGGCATTGCTGCCCATCGCAACTCCGGCAAAGGTGCGACTCAACTTCGGGATGAGAGCCGGTTGGACGAGACCGCCGGGGCAGGTCCCAGGATTCACATGAACGGACACGTTGTCCGGCGCCGGTCCCGTGCGGATTTTAACCGTCACCAGCTTCCTGAGTTCTGTTTTCCCTCTTGGAAGGCGGAGCGTAACCGGTTTGATTTGTTCAAGCACGAGTCTCGCATCTTGGTCTCGGCTGACGAAATCGTTCTCATCGACAACATCGAGGGGAACACGCACGCTTTCGTTGCCCGGAACCGGGTCGATGTTATCCGTAGCCACAGGCTCGGCGGTGAACACAAGTTCGCAGCGAGCGGGATCTCCTCCGTCTGCCGTGATGAACTCCGCGGAGCGAACACTGAGCCACACAGTGGCCTTGGCTTGTGCGGCGGGCGCGAGTTCGACTTGGTCGGGGGTGTTCGTAAACTGCCCGAAATTCGCACCACCCACGGTGCCTGTTGGGCACGTGCCGTCCTGCGCCACTAAACGGAAGCGTGCCTTGTCTCCCCACGTGTCCCCGTGTCGCAGGGTCACAGTCAGGGGCACATATACCTCGCTCTTCCCGCGGCGTATTCGGACTTTCGCCCCCGGGGGCGGGACAACCACCGCATCGTGCAAGCTGGATGATGCGGGATAAATAAAGCTGAGGCCTGCCAGGTCGTCGGCTCGGATGCCCGCGCATCGACCGTCAAAGTGGGCAAAGGCAAACATGGTGGCGTGGTGATCGCCCGAGTGTCCTAAGCCGATCGTGTGGCCAAGTTCGTGGGTGACCACCTCAGCCAAGTTGCACGTGTTCCAAAACGGGCACTGGTCCCAGCCATTGTTGAAGAGAATCTTCGCCGAGGTGATTCGTTGGAAGGTGACGCCGTTGACTTCGGTCGTGTCGGACTTTTCCGCACAGTATCCCCCAACCGCCAAAATCCCCGAGCAGAACCAAGGGTCGGAAAGCAGATTGTTCGGGTCGTTGAACATAATTTGGGTTGCGGGGCTACAGTCCAACTTCCCCGGTGCCATGTCCCCGCCTCGCTGTAGGAACAGCGTGGCAATCGCTGGTGAGGTCCAGGCTTCCATGGCGGCATCGATTGCCACGTTCGTTTGTTCGGCGCCCAGGGCCGCGTCGCCGGCTGGATCGACAAGGTATGTGACCGGCTCTCCGCGATCGGCCTGGAACCAACGAGCAGCGGTAGACATGAGGGCGAAGGGAGCTCCGTACGTGTCGAGCGCCGCGTCGATGTCGCCGCTCAGCGGTGCCGCTTTGGGCACCGCTCGTCCGGTCAGCGTGGCACGGACGGAGCTCCGCAATGCTTGCCAGTCGTACACTGCTTGAGTCTGGGCGGGGCGAAGAGATCTGCCATCCCATTCGATTGCTGTACTGCCGGGCCCGAGATCGCGCAACGCGAGCGAGCCTCCAGCCCCTTGAAGAATTGTGTACTTGCCGAGTGCCAGGCTCGTAGTGCCCCACGCACCGTCGGCCCGTCGACTAGCAAATACCAACACTTTTTCTCCGGGTCGGTACACCGGCACACCGAAGAACCGTGCGGTGACTTCCGGGGTTTCTCCCCCGAGTTCAGTGAGTTCCAAGACTGAAGCGGCTTGGCCCTTCAGCGTTTCCGCAACGCGCAGGCGGACAGTCGTCGACACCAACTGCGACGCTGCGTCGTACTGTGGGGCGACCTCCTCCACCTCCCCGACCACGACCGCATCCGCTTGCTGCGCGAGCTGTTGTTCGTTGGCGATGATGAGCGTGGTCGGCCACGCCGACCAAGGAACTAGTCCACAGGCAATGACGATTATGACATGTCGGGTGCGCATTGAGTTTGTCCTCCGGGAGGACAACCAATGCGCTTGCCGTGCCAGCTAATCGTAAACACTACGTCACGTTTTCGATGTGTGGCCCGTACCGGCAGCCAATTGACGTTTTGGGCAAAACGCCAATTCCGGTTCCCTCGCGAACTCGTGAACTTCCCATCCCGCAAGAAACTCGCGGCAGCAAGTGCTTAACGCCAGCGAGCACCGCCTAAGCGCACGAGTTCCGCATGGATGTCATAGAGAGTTCGAGCAACTTCCCTGCGCCGGTCGAGAGCGCGGGGAATTCCTCCGGCGTTTGCAAAGCGTTCGATGTCCTGCAGGCCAGGTACATCGCGCGCCGTTGCTCCCAAGGCCACACACTCCGAAGGAGCCTCAGGATCCACTTGGATCACTGGAAGTTGCGGGAACGGCCGAGGATTGTCGGTCGCCAGACGTGTGCGATCGAATGCGTCGAGGAAGATGTTGGCATTGCGGTCGCGCAGCGTGAGTGGCTCAAGACCGAACAAGAACTCGATAAACGCTGGGTACGAGCTGTGCTCGTACAACGTCGAGGACACGAAGCCACGTTTTGCCCATGGCGACGCGATGAACGCCGGCACGCGGGGCCCGAGCTTACCAAAGCCTTGGTCCGAGCGTTCGTCGGGTACGGTCGGCGGCGGGACGTGGTCGAAAAAGCCGCCGTGCTCGTCGTAGGTTAGGATGAACAAACTCCGGCGCCACTGAGGACTTGCGCCCAGGGCCCGCAGCACCGCGGCAACAAATGCTTGGCCGAGTTGAACGTCGTGCGGTGGGTGATCATCATTGACACCAAATCCTGGCTCCACCACGCAAACCGGCGGCAAAGTACCGGCACGAGCATCCTCGAAGAACGCCTGGATGGGAAGCAGGCGCGAGAGTTGTGTCCTCAAGCTCGCCCACAGCGCCAAAAAAGGAAGATCCGTGTAGTAGTACTTCCAGTCGATGCCCGCCTCGTTCAGTGCATCGTAAATCGTGCGGAAGCGAAAGCCTGGCGGGGTGGGGAAGTCGTTATTCTTCCGCCCGTCCGATTGGGCCGCGTGCAGGTACATCCGGTTCGGCCATGTGGGACCACGCACCGAACAAAACCAGCGCTGGCAGAGCACGAATTCGTCGGCCAGCGCATAGTAAATCGGCAGTTGGTGGCGCTGGTAGTAACCCATCACTTGGTCGCCATGGGTAGGCCCCACCGCTTGCCAGTGTTCGCGGACGAAGCCATCCATCCGGCCGTCATTCACCTGGCGAAAGCTTGCATCCCACCCGTGCGGTGGATCCTCAACACAACGATCGGACATGGGGAAAACCCGCACCAGCGACCCATCCGGGCGCGGGTTCGCGAATGAGGCCTGCAAACCATCGACCGCTCGCCCCTCGTGCAATGACAGAGAGCCCAAGAAATGGTCGAAGGTCCGGTTCTCCATCATCACCAAAACAACGGTGTCGACCTTGAGATCCGCGGGAGAGAGCGGCGGCAGCTCAGAGCCCTCGCCGTCGTCGCCACAACTGCTGATCAACGGCCCCAACGCTACGGCCCCCGCCACCGCACTGATTTGCTTCAGGGCTTGACGGCGTGTGATGGAGCCCACGGGCCGAGCGACCGCTGCACGCTTCCCTCTTTTTCCGCCACCTCGTTTCACGGCTATGCACCTCGCGCGGCGGGCATTGGTGGCGCAAAAACGCGTGCCCTGCAATAGGCTCAATGGGGCGGGTTACAAAATTTCTCTGTACTTTAACGTTTTCCACCGCGCCCAGGACCACGAGCGGCGAGCAGTGTCCGCTACCTCATCCTGCGTGCGCGGGAAAGCTCACGCGCTGCGGATCAAGGCCGGCGGTGCTCTTGCAGCACGCGCCAGCGCGCTCGCTGCTCGCGGTCGAGCACGGCCAAGGCATCCCGATCGGCGAGCACGCGCAGGCGCCCCCGTTCTTGAGCGAGGTTCGTCCAATCGCTGTGTGTTCCCGCACTTGCATTGCGCTCGGCTTCTCGCAGTCGACGGGTGAGTTCGTTCCACGTGGCTTGCGCACGATGCACCAGGAACTGCAAACGGGTGCGCTGCTCCGCCGAGAGCTCCAAGGCATCCGCTTGCCGGAGCAAGGCCCCCGCGAGCCAATGCGGCTCCTCCGGATCCCCCGCCCCAGCCGGCCGCACGCCGTACGCTGCGACGAAGCCTAGCATCGTCAACGGCACGACAATACGGAACGTGCGGCCCACAGGCTGATCCTCAGTGCTTGCCGGGAGCCAAGGGCACACCCTTACGGGTCGAGATGATGTAGGCTTCCAAGGCCTTCATCTTTTCGTCGTCGTCGGCAAGGCGCGGACCTTCCATCGGGTTTTCAATGCACCAGTTGATCATATCCCGGAGCAAGGCGATCCGTTTCAGTTGGGTTTGGAATTTGGGATACGTCTCCGGATGAGTGTTGCTGGCATCTGGGTGACACATATCGCAGGAGATTCCGTTGGTTCCGAGTTCGGGCGAGTGAAAGAGCTTGTAGCCCTCGTCGATCGTCCGTTTCAGTTCGGCTTCCCAAACCCGCATCTCTCGCTCCGTGTGGGCCGCACCGCCGTGAGCCAACTGTGTCTTCTCCTCATACTTGCGCATGAGTTGATTTGCGACGTCGCGTGCTTGCTCACCGGACATACGCTCGCCGGGAGCGACACCAGGCACGACGACGCTGGTTTGCCCATCGCACAAGCCCACGACCTTGCTCTTGCCGTCGGGCGCAGGCGGGAGTTCATGCTTCGGCATTTCTCCCGCGCTCACGTGCAGGGCAGCGGCCCCAGCAACAACCCCGACGATGGCCAATGCCAGATAACGAATTTTTCTCACCATGGTCCCTACCTCCCTAGTCTCGCCCACCGACACGCCCGTTCAGTAGGACGGCCAATCCACGCGCCCTTGAAACTCTTTGGCCAGCTCGGCCATTCCCGCCTTACCGCGGCGAACCGTATCGAAGGTCACAGTCATCGGATTCCGATCCCACAAGACGTAATGTTTGTCCGCTTGGCCATCAGCACGCAGAGCCACCGTACCCCAACCGCAGCCATCGAACTGGTTGAACGGATCGGCACGGACCATTTGGACTGTGAGCGGGGGAATGCCCTGCGGCGCGTACGGCCACGGCCACGCGGTCGACAACACCCCATGGAAGGTGATGTTGCCGATCCGGTTGGTGAGCACTTGGTGGGTATGAGCGTGGATTACGGTGACCGACTGGAACGGTGCAAGCAGTTTTTGGACTTCTTCGGCGTCTTCCGTCCAGAAATTCCAGGGCCGGTAGTACTTGTACAGCGGCGAGTGAGAGAACACGACGATCGGGGTCTTTTTGTCGACTTTCGCCAAGTCCTTCTTTAGCCAATCGCGCTGTTCCTCACCGACCATGAACGGGCGGCCGTTAGGGTTGTCGAGCTGAGCCATAGCGAGCATCCGTTCCATCGGGGTCATCTTCGGTTCTGTCCAGTAATCCTCGACAATCACCGAATTCAGAACGATGAAGTGCACTCCCTTGTGGTCGAAGGAGTAGGTCGGCTCACCGAACATTTCCCGCCACTTCTCGCCCATATCCAAGTACCAGTCATGCTCGCCGACCATCATGCGCACCGGCGCTTTCAGTTGATCGAGAATTTGCTTCCCGATTGACAGCTCCTCAGCCTTACCGAGTTGCGCCAAATCACCGCCGAAGAGAACGAAATCCGGCTGGGGGTCGAGGGCGTTCACATCATCCACCGCTTTCTGGCATGCTTTCACGAAGCGGTGATTCAGCCCCTTGTCCAAGATGTGGGTGTCAGAGATGTAGGCAAAGGTAAATTTGGGCTGCGTCTCTTTTGCCTCTGCCACACGGATGAGCTGGAAGGAATGCGGCGGGAATCCCTTCCAGAAAGCCGTCGCGACTGCGGCTGCTTTTGCCGCTGTCTTAAAAAAGTCGCGCCGGCTCAGCCGCGGCAGCTCGGCAAAAAACCGCTCGCGCTCCGCCAGGTACTCCTGTTTCTTCCTCTCCAATGGAAGTACGTACTTTGCCATTTCGATCCCTCCTTTGCCGCACGATGTGCTCACGGGGCTGGCGCGGCCACCAATTCCCCGGCGCGCGTTTTGCGCGATAACTCCTTCAACTCCTCCCAGTCGAAGTTCTTCCCTCCGCTCTCATCGGTGAGCGACTTCATAAATTCGATGATATCGGCAATCTCTTCGCGGGTGAGGTTGAGCGGCCGCATCCCGCCATCCAGATTCGGGTTCGGCTCCCCACCGCGGTTGTAAAAGTCCATGACTTCTTCGAGCGTCTTCAAGCTGCCGTCGTGCATGTACGGGGCCGTGAGCGCCACATTGCGCAGGCCTGGCGTTTTAAACGCACCTATGTCTTTGGGCTCGCGGGTGACGATCCAGCGCCCCAGGGCTTCCACTCCCGGCTTATGGGCTAACGACGACTCCGCTTCCTTATCGCGCCGCGTTTGAATCGCCTGCGCTTCGCGCGCCAGTTGCTCGAAGTTGCCCTTCATTGCGACACCGATGTTGTGGAACTTATTGTCGGTAAAGTACGGGAAAGACGTATTGAATTCGTGGCACGTGACACACCGCCCCTTGCCTTGAAACAATTGGAAGCCGCGTTTCGCGGCATCACTCAAGGCGTTCTTGTCGCCCGCTAGAAAACGATCGAACGGTGAGGCGAAGGGAGCCAGTGTGCGCTCGAACGAAGCGATTGCTTGCACGATGCGCTCGATGGTCACTTGCGGAGAACCAAACGCCTGCTGGAACAAAGGCGGATACTCGGGCACGCTGGCCACAGCCTTGACCACCGCTTCGTGCGACGGCTGCCCCATTTCCACCGGGTTAATCAGCGGTTGCTTGGCCTGCTCCTCCAACGTTGGAGCGCGGCCGTCCCAAAACTGAACCTCGCTGAAACCAGTGTACAGCACCGTGGGAGAGTTGCGCGCACCGGCCTGCCCACGGATCCCCGTCGCCACAGGTTTCCCGTCTGCAAAACCCCGCAGGGGGTCATGGCAGGACGCGCAAGAGACTGTTCCATCCGCCGAGAGACGCTTGTCAAAGTAGAGCTTTTTCCCGAGTTCCACCTTCTCTTTCGTTAAGGGATTTCCTTCGGGAATCACCGGCTCCAGCACTCCCTTCGGCAAGTAAAGGGCAAAGGCCCCCATCATGGAAACCATCAGCTTCCGTACCCCGCGCTGCACTTCCATCATCTCCCCTCCGTTTACAGTTCGCGACCCACAGACCGACCAAAATCCTTCAGGCCATCACTTGCCACGCCTGCGTGGCAGCTCGCGCAGGCACGCGCCCCGTCCTGCTCGCCTTCGCTGACCAACACGTACGACACTTCCCCGTGGTTCCACGCAATGAACTTTCGGCCATTGTGCGCAAAGGTGCGAAACTCGCTCCGGCCAAGCCGGACTCGTGCACCTTGTGCCGGTAAATCTCGCTTTGCTGCCACGACCAACACTGCCGGACCATTGCCCGAGCGATACACCACCACTCCGACATCCTCGCCTTCGGCCCGCAAAACATTGGCACCTTCCGGAACCATCCCATCGGGCAAGCGTAAGGTGCCCGGGTGGTAGAACACCAAACGTTCTGCCAGCCAGCGATCCAGCACGGCGGCGTCCGCACTGCGCGTCAAAAGCGGCATCTCCCCACTCCGGACCGCTTCATACACCCGGTCCGCCAGCGCCACCCTTGGGGAAACTAGAGCGTTGCTGCCTCCACCGTGAAGAGCAAGCCATGCCACCACGACGGCCGCCAACAAGGCTGTAACGGCAGCACTCGGAACAATCCACCGCCACGAAGCTTCCCTCTCCACTAAGAGTGCTCGGACTTTCTGCTCCAGTGCGGGTGGGCAATCGTCTAACACGTAGTGGCGACGCACCGACTCCGCGATCCATTGCTCCACCTGCAGGCGCCGCGCGCATGCTTGGCACCCCTCGAGGTGCTCCTCGAGCTCGACCGCTCGATCTACCCCGAGCTCGTGATCCACGTAAGCAGAAAGGAATTTGGAAAACTCGTTACAGTTCATGGCCTTCGGTTCCTGTCTTGCGGTTACGGCCCCAGCCGCGATCCTCGAGCTGCCCTAAAAGCTGCGCTCGCAAAAGCGCGCGGCCGCGCGCCAGCCGCGACATAACTGTGCCTATGGGGCAGCCGAGAATTTCGGCAATTTCTTTGTACGACAACCCCTCGACGTCCCGCAGGTACACGGGAAACCGATACACCTCCGGCAAATTTTCCACCGCCCGCCGGATCTCGAGCGCCCACTGCTGCTCGACCGCAAGCTCCTCTGGCCCCCTGGCCGGCTCCGGTTCGGTACACGTTCGATCACGTCCAGCGGCTGCGACGCGGCGCGACTGCTCCCGTTGGGCGTCGATCCATGCATTGCGCAACACGATGAACAGCCAAGCGCGAATGTTCTGCCGAGGGGTAAGCTCTGCCCAATGCTCGATCGCTTTGAGCACGGTTGCCTGCACCAAATCCTCCGCCTCGCCCCGCCCGGCCAACTGAACAGCAAAATTGTACAGCGAGCGCAGATGGGGCAACAGTTTTGCCGCAACCTCGTTCGTCTGTTGTCGCCGGAGCACAACGGGACCTCGACGTTTACTCACCCGCTACTACGAGGAGCCTTGGCGGTTTATTCCCATCCCATCCAGAAATCGTGGGTCATCCGCCGCCAGGGGCGACATCAACGCATTTTCGCCCGCAGGACGACTCATCATCGTTGACCTTTCTTCGCGATTGCCGCTTCCTCCCCTTGCCCGTATTGCGCAGAGAACCCGAGCTGGCGGGAGACCAGGTTGTGGGGTTCTTTTGAAACTGGCTCTCCTCGCAAACCTGGGCAGGACAGCAGGCAGAGCCCTTTTGTCTGGTTGGTTTGCTGTTGTCAAACAGTCCAATTTCGTTGTAGACACCGCGGGCGAGGGAGGGATATCGGTGAAAAGGGTCGTAGCGTGGACGGCGCTTCTGGTGTGGGTCTTTGTCGCGCCGTGGAGCAGAACGTCAAAGTGTTGGGCAGGTTCTTATACGCTTTTTGAGAGTGGACCTGTACGCCCGTTAGCGCTTTCCCCTGATGGAACGAAGCTATTCGCGGCCAACATTCCCGACGGCCGCTTAGAGGTGTTTTCGATCGGCGTCAACGGCACGCTGACGCATTTGGAGTCAGTGCCGGTGGGACTCGAGCCGGTAGCGGTAGCAGCGCGCACGAACACCGAAGTTTGGGTGGTGAACCACCTGTCGGACAGTGTGAGCATCGTCGACCTTTCCAGTTCACCCGGGCGTGTCGTTCGCACATTGCTCGTGGGCGATGAGCCGCGCGATATCGTTTTTGCCGGTCCAGGGAAGAATCGAGCATTCATCACTTGTGCGCGTCGGGGTCAGAACAACCCCAACGATCCACAACTGACAACCCCAGGCGTCGGCCGCGCGGATGTCTGGGTATTTGACGCGAACAATTTAGGGAACACACTCGGCGGCACGCCGCTCACGATCCTCACGCTTTTCGGCGACACGCCGCGCGCCCTCGCCGCGACGCCGGACGGTAGTCGAGTTTACGCCGCAGTGTTTCACAGTGGCAACCAAACGACGGTGATCAACGAAGGGCTGATTTGCAACGACTCCAATAAAACCGACACCGTTGTTCCTGGTCCATGCACGATTTCTGGGACCACGGTGCCCGGCGGTCTCCCGCTCCCCACCGCCGATCATACTGGGGCTGCCGGACCTGACGTGGGCCTCATCGTGAAATGGAACGGCTCGTACTGGGCGGACAAAGCGTGCGCTGGCGGATCAAAGTATGGATGGAGCTGTAAGACCGATGCTGATTGCCCTGGAAGCGTGTGCGGTCGGAACTGGAACAATGCGGTCAAGTTCAACCTGCCGGACAAGGACGTGTTCGTTATCGACGCGATGGCCAACCCGCCCGTGCAGCTTGCGGGCAGTGCGGGTTTTTACACCGGGGTGGGGACGATCTTGTTCAACATGGCCGTTAATCCCGCCAACGGGAAAGTGTACGTGACCAATTTCGAATCCCGGAACGAGTTTCGCTTCGAGGGGCCCGGGATTTATGCCGCACAGTTCGGTGGCACCACCGTACAAGGCCACTTGGCGGAGTCCCGCGTCACGGTGCTCTCCGGAAGCAGCGTGCTGCCCCGGCACCTCAACAAACACATTAACTACGACCAACGACCGGCACCTGCGGGAGTCAAGGACCATAGCCTGGCTACACCTTTGGATATGGCCATCACGAGCGACGGGCAAACTCTCTACGTCGCCGCTTTCGGGTCGAGCAAGGTCGGCGTGTTCAATACCAGCGCCCTAGAAAACGACACCTTTGTTCCGAACAACGCGAACTACATCAGTGTGAGCGGTGGTGGACCTGCGGGTTTGGCCCTGCACGAAGGTTGGCAGCGACTTTATGTGCTCACTCGATTCGACAACGGTATCGCCATCGTCGACACGAGCACGAAAACGGAGATCGACCATGTGTCTCTCTACAACCCGGAACCACCCAGCGTAGTGAACGGCAGGCGCTTTTTGTACGACGCTTTTTATACGTCGAGCAACGGCGAGGCTGCCTGCGCCAGTTGCCACATCTTCGCCGACCTCGATAGCCTGGCGTGGGACCTGGGAAATCCCGACGACGAAACGCAAACCAATCCCTTACCGGTCAAGCTTGCCTTTGCCATCGGTTCCGGAACATTCAGGGACTTTCACCCCATGAAGGGCCCGATGACCACTCAAACCCTGCGCGGACTGGTCAATCACGGCGCGATGCACTGGCGGGGTGACCGCAACGGGGGATCGCAGTGGAACAACCCCGACCTGGCCTTCAAGGCCTTCAATGTAGCTTTTCCTGGACTGCTGGGGCGGACTGCCGAACTCACGGCCGCCGAAATGCAGGCGTTCACAGATTTCATTCTACAGGTGAAACTTCCACCCAATCCAATTCGGAACTTGGACAATTCGCTCACCGCGTCGCAGCAAAACGGGCGGAATTTCTTTTTCGGCCCTCGCCGAGCGGACGGGCTAAACTTCGGTACCGATGGTGCAGACAATGCGCTCGGACATACGTGCAACGGGTGCCACGTGACGAACAGGGCGCAAGGATTTTTTGGTACCGACGGCAAAGCCAGCTTCGAAAACGAACCGCAAGTGATCAAAATCGCCCACTTGCGGAACCTTTACCAAAAGGTCGGCATGTTCGGCATGGCAGCCGTTTCCTTCTTCAACGCCGGTGACAACGGGCACAAAGGGGATCAAATCCGGGGTTTCGGTTTCCTGCACGATGGCAGCGTGGATACTCTTTTCCGGTTTCTTAACGCTACTGTGTTCAACGACCAGAATGGCGTGGGGTTCAATGGCGGAGGCCAGCAGCGACGGGACGTCGAGCAGTTCCTGTTAGCGTTCGATACGGATCTCTTTCCAATCGTCGGCCAACAAGTGACCCTCACCAACACGAATGCGGCCCAGGTGAACCCGCGAATCGACTTGTTGATCCAGCGCGCCGCGGCAGGTGAAACGGACCTGATCGTGAAGGGCCGATACAATGGGCACTTGCGCGGCTGGTATCGCACTGCGGCCGGGACGTTCCAGCCGGACCGAGCTAGTGAGGCGCCCTGGACGGATGCCGCGCTTCGCGCCGTTGCCGCGGTGTCGGGGCAAGAACTCACGTACACGGCGGTGCCTCTTGGCTCGGCAATCCGCCTGGGTGTGGACCGTGACGAGGACACTTTCTTCGACCGCGATGAACTCGATGCCGGCTCGGACCCTGCGGACCCGAACAGCACCCCTCCTGCGGCAACACCGACGGCAACTCGCACGGCGACCTACACCCCCTCGGCAACACCGACCAATACACCTCTTCCCCCGACGAGCACATTCACACCCCTGCCGCCGACGCCGACGTTTTCTCCCACCTCCACTCGGACGGCGACGCGCACCCCATCGCCAACACCAACCCCCACTTTCACGCCCACGCCGACTGCGACAGCGTCTCTCACTTCGACACCCACGATGACCATCACACCCGGAGGGCCGACCCTCACGCCGACAAACACGCCGTCACCAACTCTAACGTTCACGAACTCACCCACGCTGACGCCGACACGAACTTCCTCTCCGACTCAAACTCCCACGGAGAGTCCTACCCCCACGCTGACTTGGACCCCCACTTGGACTCCAGAACCCACCGTCACACCGACGCCGATGCCGGACGTGTTCTGCGACGGGAGCAGCCAACTGAGTTCGCCGCGCCTGAAAATTACCAAACTCTCCACGCCGGCCGGTGATGACAATCTGACTCTGACCGGATCCTGGCTGTTGTCGCCGGCGACTCCGGCACCGAACCCGGTGACCGAAGGGCTCCGCTTTGCCATTTACGATTCTTCAGGGGCATTGGTTTTCCAAAGAATCATACCCGGAGGCGTTGCCCTGTCGCGTTCCCAACCGGGGTGGTCGCTGAGTGTCGACGGCCATGTCGCCAAGTACAGCGACACCTATGCTTTGCAGGGAGACATCAAAAAGGCCGTCGTCAGAAGCTCTCGCCTTACACCGGGACTCTTCACGGTGAGCATCACAGGGAAGCTGGGCAACTTCGCCGTTGCGCCGAGTCAGCTTCCGCTTCGGGTCACCATTGTTCTGGGCAATCAGACGCGAGCACTGCTCGGCCAGTGTGCGAGCTACGCGTTCAATGGTCCGGACGGGCTGCGGCCACGCTGCAGCATCTCTAGCACCGGCAGCACAGCCATGTGTCGCTAGCCGGAACGCAGGCTGGGTAGTCTTGAACGCACTACCCAGCCTGGATTATTCGACCCTACTCCGACCGTCGACCCGACCGCGAACTACGCAACCTTAAAGCGCATTCGCACGGGCATCCGTTTCGGGCCACCCACGAAGGAAGCCTGCAAGCGCTCGACCGGCCCCGCAAGCTCGACCGCATCGATGCGCTTGGCGAACTCGCGGAAGAACACCTTGATGTCGAGGCGCGCCAAGTGGGCCCCGAGGCAAAAGTGCTCGCCGACGCCGAACCCCAAGTGAGGATTCGGCTCGCGATCCAATCGGAAAACAAAAGGATCCGGAAAAACTTCCTCGTCGCGATTGGCCGAGGGATAGAAGAGAGCCACGGAATCACCCTTGCGAATCTTCTGGCCGCGCAACTCATAATCGACGGTTGCCGTGCGCGAGAAGTGGATGACTGGCGTGGTCCAGCGCACGATTTCGTCGGCACCCGTCTCGATGAGATTCGGGTTTTCCCGCAACTTGGCGAACTGATCTCGGTGTTCCAAGAGTGCGAGCAAGCCACCCGAAATGGAGTTCCGCGTGGTGTCGTGTCCCGCCACCATGATTAGAAAGTACAAGGAGAAAAGCTCAAACTGCGGTACCGGTTTGCCATCGATCGTGGCTAGCGCGAGCACGGTGGAAAGGTCTTCCCGTGGGTTCTTTCGTCTGTCCTGCGTGATTTCCTCTAGGTAAGAGAACGCCTCGTAAAGAAAACCAAGGCGATCCTCTCGCGTTTCCCCCGGGCGCTGGAATTCCGGGTCCTCGATTCCAAAGTTCTCGTTGGTCACGCGCAAAACAAATTGTTCCCGCTCCCGTGGAATACCGAGGATTTCCGTGATCATGCGCAGCGGCTGCAGGGCGGCCACGTCGCGCACAAAGTCGCACTCCACCCATTCTCCCGGCGGGGCTAGCGAGCTGAAAATCTCATTGGTCAGCTCGACCAAGCGGTTCTCGAGCCGTGCAATCGCGCGCGGTGTGAACCAGCCGCTCACAAGTTTGCGGTACACGCGATGCTCCGGAGGATCCATGTTCACGAGCATCCGCAGGGGCGGGTCCTCTTCCAACTTTGGGCCCTGCATGTCTGCATCCGGGAACAAGATAAAACGCCCCGCGCTTTTGAACTTATCGGGTTGCGTGGACACTTCAATGATGTCCGCATGTTTGGTCACGGCCCAAAACGGGCGGTAACCGGGCGGTTGCATGTAGCAAACCGGCGCTTCACGGCGGAGCCGGGTCCAAGCGGCATGCGGGTAGCCATGCTCTCCGTACGTGCGCGCACTGATGATGTCTAGTTGCTCCAGCGGAATCGACTCTACGTGCGGATCCATCATGGGCGCTTCTCTCCGATAGTGTCAGCTCAACCAACGCTGGACGATGCCATCGATCAGTACTCCTGCCAAGTAGAGGCCACCGAACCGCCGCGCATGTTGAAAGGCAAATGCCGAGTACCAGAGCGGCCAGACGTTGGGAGGAAATCCGTCCGGTGGAGCGCTCGGTCGCGCCTGACGCAAGACGCCGCTCAGCAACCGATACCAAGAAGCTGCTCCGAAGACCAACAGTACGGGCCAGCCCAGGCCCCCAGAGACGACCAGAGCGACCGTGACCACATACGCCGCAGTGCAGAGCAGCCAAGTTGTGCGACGCGCGCGTTGCTCGCCGAGGATCACGGGTAGGGTGCGAATCCGCTTCGTGCGGTCTGCCTCGATCTTGTCGATATGCTTACCGAACAAAACGGTGGTGGCTGTAAGGGCCACGGGCAAACTTGCCAACATCACGGTGTCATCAAATCGGCCCGTGATCACATAGTAGCCGCCGCCAACCATGAGAGGTCCCCACACAATCAGGACGGCCACTTCCCCGAGCCCGATGTATTTGAGCGGCCACGTGTAGAACAAGACAAAGAATGCCCCAGCCAGCAGCAACCAAAGCACGGGCTCGCCGCGCCAAAAGAGCAACGTTAGCCCGGCAAGCAAAGCCAAGAGGCCACTCACAGCAATGTATGCCAGCATTTGGCCCGTGGTCAACAACCCGTGCTCCAGCGGCTGCGGTCCGTATTGGGCACGGAAGTAGTTGTCTCGATCCACACCCTTCCAGTGGTCGGTGAGGTCATTCACCAAGTTGTTCGTCGCATGAGCTAGCAACAGCCCGGCTGTCAGTACGAGCCAGCCGCCGAAATCGAACGCACCGTTGCGCCAGGCAAGCAGTCCTGCCAGCGCAGCCGACACGAAGGTCATCACCAACACGGCTGAGCGGGTGGCGATTAGCCAGCGCGAGACCACATCGAGCTCTTGCCACTCCTCGCGCGAGATGCGGGGAATGACCCGCACTGCTTTCGCCCACATGGCAACGTTCACCATAAGCCTTCTCCTGTGGCCGTAGGGTACCCGATTCGCCGCCTCGGGCAAGGGTTCGCCGCAAAGCCGGGGTGAAAGGACAGAGCCCATGCGAATTCCTGAACTATGCACGACAGCGCCTTTGCCATCGAGCGCGAATAACGGGACACCGTGCCGCAAAGTTTCTCCCTCATAGTCCTACCGGCAACTCGAAGCAGCACCACGCCGACTCGGACGTCACGCGCAGAGGACACAGCCGCCCCAGCTCCGGTACAGGTTGGCAGCCGAACGCGGCGCGCTCGCAAGTATACCGAGGACGCAGCGCTTGCAGCTTCTGAGGCAGTGTGTTAGCGGCGCAGCCTTGCGCTTGGTCGCATAGCTCAGCTGGTTAGAGCGCCTGCCTCACATGCAGGAGGTCCGTGGTTCGAGTCCACGTGCGACCATTTTGACTCAATTTTTTCCCACAAGCCACTCGCGCTTCCACCCTTGGCGTGAGCCCTTGCCATCCCCAGGTACCCACACCAAGGGTGGCGGTCTGGCTGCTCCGACGCGTTCACTTGCGCAGCCGGCTTACCGCTCGCTCAAGCGGCGCACATTGTTCGGTGCAAACGGACTCTCATAACACGCACCATCTGACTGGTGCAGTTGCACCACTACGGCTTCGCGCGCCCCCCAAAGCGCCTGGTCGACGATTGCTTTCGGAAGCTGAGCTAACGCGCCTCCGAGGGACACCTTAATGCTGGAGCGCCCAGCCGCACCGGCTCGCAAGACCGCGCGTTGGAAGCCGTCGTTGGAGCCCCAGGGATCACGATACCGGTACGCGGTCCTCGTCGCTGTCCACAGAGACGCACTTGGCTCCACCCACGCAGCAACTTTGAGCTCCCGGTCGTCGTAGAGGCAGAGCGCGTACGAGGTGGACCCAGACACGGGGTCACCGAAATCACTGAAGGTGCGTGCGGGCCCCCGAGTAAACGACCACGTCAGCGAAGAACGATTCACGTTTGTTGAATCCGCCAGGCTCAGTTCGCTCGCCCCGCTCGTCAGACAATTCGTCGCAGGAGTCTTGGGACAAACCGTGGTCGAGGACGCGCAGCTTGTAAGTCTGAGGATACCCCAACACTCCACTTCGCCATTCGACCTTTGCCCCCACGTCGATCCACCCCCAGCCCCGATCGTAGTGAAGTTCACCCCACGCGGGGGCAGACTCTGCCCATACGTGTTCGAGCCCCAGCAGAGCACGCGACCATCCGGCCTAAGTCCACAAGCGTGTTCATCGCCTGCGGCCAACTTTGTGAACACCACACGGGCTGGGGGCGACGCCTGCCCTCGCTGATTTCGCCCCCAGCAACGGACGCTGCCGTCAAGCAACAACCCACAACTGGTGTTCCGCCCCAGTTACCACTTGTTGAACCACCAACCCCAATGGAGCGGCAGCTTGTCCGTAGTTGTTCGCGCCCCAGCAGGTCACGGAGCCATTTTCTCTCCGGGCGTAATTGTGACGATGACCCGCGCTCACCTCCACCAACCCACCGCCGCTCGGGGGAGACGCCTGCCCGTAATCGTTATTGCCCCAACACACAAGACTCTTGTCGTTCTTCAACGCGCAGGCGTGGTCTTGCCCCGCCGCGACGGACTGGTGGTCACTGCCGACTGGTGGGGACGTTTGCCCGTTGGATCCAGATCCCCAGCACACAAGCTGGCCACCGACTGCGACACCACATACAAAGCTGAACCCCTGAGACACTTGTTGCAGCGGCGGCAAACCGGGTGGGGGGACTAGCGAGAGGCAGCCCACCGTGCCCGTGCTGCCCAACTCGCAGAGCCATTCATCGCGGACGCTAAAGCTCGCTGGCGCCAGCGACCCCGGTGCCACCGTTGTGGCGCCGTTGAAGTCGCCCCAACACACCGGCTCCCCAGCACTGTTCAGCACACAGGAATGTGCGAAGCCCGCTGCCAATGATTGGTAACCGCCGCCCGGAGGAACCCCTAGCTCGCCGCTAGAGCTTCGGCCCCAACACAAAATCGAGCCATCTGCCCGACGCCCACAGGAGTGGAGCGCCCCGAGCGCCAACTCCTCAAAGGTCTCGTTCGTTGGTGCTTGCGACTGACCAAAGCCATTATGACCCCAGCAAATCGCCTTCCCATCCCCAGCTCGAATACCACTAGTGTGCAGGCCCCCTGCGGCTATGAACTGAAACGCGATCCCTTGGGGAGGAGTTGTTCGCCCGTCATCAGGCTTGCCCCAGCACGCCGCAGAACCGTCTGCCCGCAAACCACACGTGTGATCTGCCCCGCAGGCGATTTGTTGGAATAGCTCGCCCACTGGGGCATCTGCTTGCCCCCAGTAGTTCGCTTCCCAGCACGACACGACCCCGTCGGAACGCAATGCACATGAATGCTCGGCCCCAGAGCAAACGGACGTCCATCCTGCACCAGCGGGAGCATCAAGCTGTCCGGCGAAATTTGCCCCCCAGCAACGAAGCGCACCGTTGGTTTCGAGCCCGCAGTCGTGGTAATCACCGGTACTCACCTCGGACCACGACACGCCGGATGGCACGATCAACTCGCCCCGTGTCTGTCTACCCCAACAAAGGGCAGTTCCATCGGCGAGTAAACCGTAGGTGTGGTGGCCACCGGCCGCAAGCCGTGTAAAGGCACAGATCGCCCCTGCGCGCGATGCAATCTGCGGCAAGCACCAGCCGAGCAGGATCACAGCGTCCAGGGCAACTTTGAGCCACACTGACTTCAAACGACGTGCCTGCACGTGACCCGGTGAAGGCGAGGATTGCTGTACGCTCTTCGATGGTCTCTCGCACATAAACCTCCTGCCGAAACCATCCCCGAGCAAATTACCGCAAGTCTCAACCAAGGCTATCTTGTGCAAGTATCCGACCATGCATGCAAGCGAAATTCGAAAGCCCTCCGTGCACCCCAATCTGCCGGAACAGCTGGAGCTCAGATGCCGCAAGTTCACGACCAGCCTCGGCCCGAAAGGCTGGTGCACCCATCGCAGGCTTGGTGTTCGGTCACCCGCGCGATGACACTGGCGTCGCCACCATTTCATTGCTCGGATCAACGCCGTACAGGTGGAGATGCATGTGTCCCGTCACCCGCGCTACCTCCGTGGGTGATTCGACACTCCTCCAGTCCAGTCCGAGCTGGCCAAGCGCAGCTCTGGGTCCTCTGCAGCCGTTGCTGACAGATTGCGTTCCCAGCGATCTGTCCGGGCCGTGCCACAACCAGGCAGCGTTTCCTCGGACGCCCCGCTCCCGCACACGTATCAGCGGCGCTTCTGGACGAGTAAGCAAATTCTCCTTGTGTAGAGGTTGGAGGGCCCTTAGACTGTGTCACAAGCTTTCAAAACGGCCACGTATCGCGGAGCGAATTATGTACGAAATCAAACAAATGTGGGCTTTTCCGGCCCGACTCCTATTGTCATGCGCGCTGGTCGCACTCGGAACCGCCACTGCGGCCGTGGCAGCGCCCGTTCCTACTGCCTCGCTGTCCGTTCCAGGCAATGTGCTCATTGGCGAGTCCTTCACCTTCACCATCAGCTTTGACAACACTTCACCGTCGGACGTCGGCTATGGCCCCTACATCGACCTCGAGCTCCCAACGATCGGTGCCGACGGTGCCGGGCCAGCAACGGACGACGGCATCACCTTCGTGTCAGCCACGTACCTCACGTTCCCCGTCACGGTTCAGGTTCTCACGTGCCCGGTCGCAAGCCATCCCTATACTGGGTTGCCGGTTACCTGTACCGCCGGTAACCAGCTTGTGGTCATGGAACTCCCGTTTGGGAGCTTTACCAACGACCAGCCTCCGGCGGACATCACGGTAAATGCAACGCTGAGCAATTTAGCTGATCTCGGAGTTCCGCTTCCGATCCGAGCTACCGGCGGCTTCCGCTTCGGGGCAGATCCGCTCGACAATCCAACCACCGACCCACCGATCCTCGGCGCGACGCAAAGTGCCAATGTGACGCCCACGCTGTTGACGCTCGCGAAGTCGTACAACGGGCCGGAGGATGAAACGGCTACGGGGCCCAACTTCCCGCGACGGTATACGATCACCGTCGATGTGGCCAATGGGCAGACGCTGTCCAACTTGGACGTTGCCGATTTTCTTCCCAACAATCTCGCGTTCTTATCGGTAATCTCTTTCACGCCGGGCACTGGCTCGGTGCTCGTCACGCCTCCAATTGGGGTTGCTGCAAACCCGCCCAATAACCGCCTCACTGTGCGATTCCCTGCTATCGTCGGAGGAGCGGGCCCCGATGCGACTGTGGTGTTTGAGTTTTTCGTGCCCCAGTTTGATGCCAACGGCAATCCGGTGATCGACCCGAACTCCGGCGACGACGTGGTGTCAGTGAATCAGGCTCGAGCCGAGGCCGACTGGGTACCCATCGACAGCCGCGACCCGACCACGCACATGGTGGAGGATCCAGCCGGTCCGGAGCACATTCTCAACGATCGGTCCGTCGCCATCCAGAAGTCGGTGGCTTTCGTAACCGATATGCCGCCGGCTGGGCTGTCTCCCGGAGATGTCCTGGAATACACGCTCGAATTTCAGATTTCGGACTTCTTCGCGTTCACCAACCTGCGGGTAGAGTACGACACATTGTCTGACGGGCAGCGGTTCGACACGACCTTCACCCCAACCCTGTCGGTAACGGAAAACGGAGCGACGAGCTCGGGCCCCTTCGACTCTGCCAATTATTCGGTCACGTTGAACAGCCCAGGTACGGGAACCTCGGACGTGTGGTTCAACATTTCCGGAGAATTGATCACACGGGGCTTCTCCGGGCGACTTCTCGGGGGCCTCGTGCCCGACGGTGGAGCTCCGAACGATGGACCGACCGTGGGGACGATCCGCTATCGGGCGTACGTTCTCGACCAGTACTCGGACAACTTCCCCTCTGGTGACCCGAGCCTCAACAGCCGCGACAGCATTTCGAACGCCGTGCGCATCGTCGGCGACGTGCTCAACAACGCTACGTTGACGCCCACGGGTTTCGACGAGGATGACGGTAGTAGCGCAGGACTCACTGTGCCTATTGGGACGCTCACGAAGAGCATCTACGCACGCAATGGCGTTATCGGCTCGTTCACGCAGATCGCGCCGGGAGATACGGTAACGTTCCGCTTGCACTATGTCATTCCGACCGGAGACGTTGAAGCCTTACGGCTAGTCGACTGGCTCCCTTTACCAGTGCTGCTGGCGACAGAGGTCAGCACATTCAACGACGTGGTGTCGAGCACGCCGCCGGCGGCGGGTACGGCCCATTTCGGGCCAGCGGATACCTTCCGGGCACTATCCGGGATTGTCCCAACGGTTTCTGTGGACTCCACTGCAAATTCCGTAGAGTTCACCTACGGAACCTTCGCCAATCCCGCCAATACCCCCGCGACGGTCGACATCCTCTTCACCGTGACGGTCTCCGCGGCTCCATTTGCGGACCGCCTCTTCCTCACTAATCAAGTGCGCGCCTACGAGCAAAATACTGTAATTGAGCGTGCCAGTGCCGACGCGATTGTCCAGTTTCAACTGACCGAGCCGGTGATCAATTGGTCGAACATCAAAGGCGCAGTGGCGAGCTCGAACCCGCTAGCTACATTTTCGCCCCCCGTGGTGGGTCCCGTATCCTTCACGCCACCCGGGAGCGGTTGTCCCCGATTTTCTGGGACCATTCACTCGAACGGGCTGAGCACGAACCCGATTCGTAGCGACGTGGCGAATGTGGATGCCGGAGATCTCGTGACCTTTGCCATCGTTGTCGAAAACACCGGCACGGGATTGCACGGGGCGTTCGATGTCCGGTTGCGCGACACTTTGCCTCCCGGTTTTTCCATTCCTCCTGGTGGTCCCAATCTTTGTGTGACAGACGGAACCGGCGCGCCAGTCACTTATGTTCCCCTAGGTGCAGGTTTGTTCGACCCGGCTGGCGGGATCGAGCTGGTAGACCCAGGGCCGACATCCACACCAGCAGGAGCGCTCGATCCCTACGATCCCGCAAACGGGCGCAACGTCGTCGTGATCACATTCGACCTGCGTCTCGACGGTCCTGGCGACGCAAGTCCGGTTACACCCCGAAAAACTCTGACCAACACGGCCACGCTCTTCAATTACGCGGGCGCCGAAGGCGGGCCCGACCACACCATCAATGACGGGACGGACACAGCTACGGCGACCACGGCGTCGCCCGCAGTGCAAAAGCTCATCCAGTCCATCGTGCCGAACGGAACTGGCGGCTCGAGTGTAACGGCTGGTGACGTGATCACCTATGCAATTAACGTTACGTTGCCAGAGGGACGAACCCCGGGACTCACCCTCACCGATCGCCTGCCCGCTGGGTTCGAGTATGTCACGGGATCCGTTACCGTGATTCCTGGCACGTTTAACGGCTCGGTCACCGGCACCCCCTCTGTGGCTATTTCCGGGAGCATCGCCACGGGACAAATTGTGACCATCAGCTTTGGCGACGTCACGGTGAACGCCGACAACGATCCGACCACAAATACGTTCCAAGTCACACTTGCCGCGCTCGTGCGCAACGTCGCTCAAAATTCCGGAGCATCGAGTCCGCAGACAAAGACCAACCGCGTAGACTTGAACTTCACAGGGAATCCGGGAGGCATTCTCACGTCAACGGTCAGCACAACTTTCCGCGAGCCGAGACTGACCCTGTCGAAGAGCATGAGTCCTGCAAATCCAGATGCAGGTGACCTTGTGACGATCACGCTCACGGTGACGAACACTGGGACCTCGCAAGCGCACGACATTGTCCTCACGGATACCCTGCCTACAGACCTGTTTGACCCCACGCCTCTTCTATCGGTGAACGAGGGCACGACACCGACCGGATTCGTGTATGCGTACGCTCCTCCCACGGTTGCGTATACTGGTGGGCCGATTCCGGCGGGAGCCACGCGAACCTTCACATTCACCGCACGGGTTCGCAACGACGTTGTCACGGGGTCGACGTACGTGAACGGTGCGAACGTCGTCGGCGACTCGCAAGCCGGCAGCGTACCGGAACAACGTTCGACGACTGCAAGCGCAACAGCGAGCGCCACCGTACCAGCCACAACGGCGAGCAAAGCGGTGCAGGCCACGTCGGAGCCAAGCACCGACCCGGGGGATGCGAATGTGAACAGCAACCCGCCAGTAGCAATTGGCGAAGTTGTGACCTTCCGTCTCCATTTTACGATTCCAGAAGGGATTACCCGCTCCGTCACCCTCGCGGACGCTCTGCCCTCAGGCCTGCAGCACATTCCTGGCACTGCCTACCTGTCGCGCAGCAGCACGGCGCTCACGAGCGCCGCCAATCCTGGGAACATCAACAGTGCTGCTCCTGGAGTGCCCGTACCGGTAACTCTAAGCGGCACGACCGGTGAAGTCACTCTTGCTTTGGGCGACGTGACCAACGCTGACAACAACAACACCACGAGCGAACAGTATACCCTGACGCTCAATGTGGTGGTCGAGAACTCGGCGACCAACAATGCGGGCACGAATCTCACCAATGTCGCGCGGATCCGCTTCTTGAACTTCAACAACGTTCTTCAGCAAGTGAACACGAACACCCGCACCGTGCATGTGGCTGAGCCGATCCTCCAAGTAGACAAATCGGCCGCCCCGCTTTCGGTGGAAGGTGGAGACACCGTAACGTTCACGCTGGTGATTGCGAATGCGGCCACGGGAACGAACGCCGCCAGTGCATTCAATTGGACGGTTTCTGACCCCTTGCCGTCATTCTACACCTCGCCAGCAGTGAGTTCAGTCAACCCCGGAAGCTCAGGGGCTACCGTGGCAGCCGGGTTCGTTGGGAACACGCTGACTGTAACGATCGATCAGCTGGACCCGGGTGAATCGGTCACCGTTGTGTACACAGCCGTGGTTGTTTCAGGAGTCCCGTTCAACCTCGTCATCACCAACACAGCGACCGCGGCGGCAACAAGTTTGCCGGGCACCAACGGCACCGGTGGCGTGACGCCGGGCGCCCCGGGCTCTGCGACGGGAGAGCGCACAGGCAGCGGTGGCGTGAACGACCTGACAACTGCGGATTCCGCGCAAGTGACTGCGCAAGGGCCCGCGCTGTCAAAGAATACGGTCAATCCACAGCCGTACGTGCCCGTGGAAGGCACCGCCACGTTTCGGATTGTCGCGAGCGCACCAATCGGCACAACAACGAACTTCGTGGTGTCGGATACCTTAGCCACCGGCTTGTCCTATGTTCTTGGCTCCCTGACAGTCACACTACCGCCTGGCGCAACAGCATCGAATGCGCCCCTTGTCGACTCGAACGCCAGCTTCTTCACGCAGTCCGGTAACAACTTGCAGTTTAACTTCGGCAACCTGACGGTTCCGGCCTCAGGGAACATCGAGATTGTCTACGACGTCCAGGTGCAGAACGTGCTCAGCAATCAGGATGGGGTTCTGCTCGGCAATTCTGCCTCGATGTCCTACTTTGATCCGAACACGAGCGGGACCGTCAGTCTTGGCCCCGTTTCCACTCCAGACCCAGTGCGGGTAGGTGAGCCCAACCTCAACATGACAAAGGTGGTTGTCTCCGGCGGAGTTGGCGCGGACGCTGGAGATACGGTTCGCTGGCGCGTGCGGATCGAAAACACCGGACATACCACTGCGTATCAATTGGATTGGCGTGATGTTTTGCCGGACGGGCTCTACCAGATTAGCAATGTCGCGGTAACCCCAGCGGGGGGTAACGTGTTCCTGAACGGCACCAGCACAACCGTCACTGCGGCACACGCGGTGGTGAGTACGACCACGAACAGCAACGACACGATTTCCGTCCCGCTCCTCCAAATGGAACCAGGAGCCTCATTGGAGGTGGAGTTCGATTCCGTCCTGATGAACACTGTGACCCCTGGGCAAGTGCTCAACAACGCTACCCGGGCTAGCTACACGAGCCTCGTCGGTGGCGGACGCGATAACTCCAGCAACCCTGGCGGCGTCGACGACGACGATAACTCTCAACTGAACAACTACGAAGAGTCGGCGAGCCAATCGATCACAGTCGCCTCTCAAGTGGCGGTGGACAAAACCGTTGGCGCCCCCTCGTACACCATTGGCGAGGAGGTCGTTTATACGATCCGGATTTCTCTCATCGAAGGCACAACTCCCAGCCTGGTGCTAACCGACATTCTGCCCGTGGGTCTCACGTACACTGGCCACACGATCTCCTTCGGCCACATGGGCATGGTGGCAACAAACCCAACCTACAACACTCGTCTGGGCAGCGGGCAGACCGTGCAGTTCCAATTTGGTGACGTCGTCAACCCTGCCACCGGCAGTGCGACCGATGACTTTGTCGACGTTCAAATTCGCGCACGTGTCGATAACGCCGGAAGCAACCAAAATGGCACTGTGCTGCGTAACGGCGAGCAGTCCGAGGGTTCATTGGTCACGGTGGACTATGGGACTGGCACGCCAACGACCGTGACGTTTGACCACGATGCGGGCACTCCGGGCGTGCAGGGTGTGCCGGTGACCGTCGTCGAACCAGAGCTTGAAGTCGAGAAAACCGTGAGTCCACCTGCGCAATCCCTTGGCGACGAGGTTCAATACACCATCACTGTTCGCCACTTGGCGACGAGTACGTCCACAGCATACGACATCGTCATTCAAGACACGTTGCCCTCGGGGCTATCGTACATCGCGGGTTCTGCAACTCTGCCTCCCGGGGACGTGACAGTGTCTGGCCAGAACCTCACCTTCCGCATCGCTGCCCTTACGGTGACCGCCGGATCCACGTCATTTACCTACCGTGCGCGCGTGGAGACGTACGCCGTCGTGGGCGACCAGCTCACGAACAATTTGGCCATGACGTGGACAAGCCTACCCGGCGCCTCCGGGGCACCGGACAGCGGGCGCGACGGTAGCGGCGGAGTCAACGACTACGTCGCGGGCGACTCCGCATCGGTGACCGTCGGTGGAACGGCTTTTATCGATGCCATCAAGACGGTCGTTGACCTCAATGGCGTCGAGGTATTACCGAACGATGTCCTCGAATACACAGTCCAGCTCGTGAACGGTAGCGAGTCGGTGGACAACGTCGTGTTCACTGACGTTCTCCCTCCCTACGTTACCTATGTTCCTGGAACGCTGACATCGAGCGTCGGTACGGCGACGTTCAGCGGTGGTACGATCACAGCGACGATTCCGAACCTACTTCCGGCACAGGTGGTCACGATTACCTTCCGGGTCACGGTCGATCCTGGCACCCCGAAGGGGACCGTGATTTCGAACCAGGGACTGGTGGATTCTGATCAAACCAGTCCCGAGCCGACGGATTGGGACGGCAACGAGGGAAACGGCGATCAGCCGACCGTCGTGATCGTTAAAAACAGCGCGCGGGGTCGCTTAAGAGCCACGAAAACCGTCGGCTTGCTGTTCGACACCGTTGCGCCTTCGGGAACGATCAACGCCGGAGACACGGTGCAGTACCAAATCACACTCTTTAACGATGGCCCCGTCACCGTCGAACAAGTCAGTTTTACCGACGTGGTTCCACTTGGCCCGCCGGGTGTCGTCGTGACAGCGATCAGTACGACGCAGGGAACCGCACCACCTCCATCGAACAATGTGGTCATTTCCGATATCGGGTCGATTCCACCTGGAGGCACGGTGCGCATCTTTATTACCGGCGTCGTGAACGGCGATGGTCTGTTTTGCAATCAAGGGCTGGTGCAGGCACGGCAGCCTAGCTCGACGACTACAGATGAGAACGGCAATCCGAATGACGGAGCTCAGCCGACTTGCCTCAACGCAGCACCAGCCGGGATGATCGGTGAGCCCGAGCTTACGGTAGATAAATCGTTCCGTATCGTGTCCGACTCGAACCTAAGTGGCGGGGTGAATCCAGGCGAGGTTCTGGAGTACACGCTCACCATCGTGAACCGCGGAAGCAGTAGCGCCACGGATGTTCGCGTCGATGATACATTCTCACCGCAACTGGTATTGATTCCCGGCAGTGTGGTCACCTCCCAGGGAGCGGTGGTCAGCGAAAATCCGCTGCTGGTCAACATCGGAATTTTGGAGCCGGGAGATGTTGCGGTCGTCCGCTACCTGATGACACTAGGCGCGGCGTCTCCTGGAACGCTGGTACAAAACACCGCCACGGCCCGCGACGCAGAAGGGGACAACGCCTCGGATTCTGCAAGCTTTAGCGTGCAAACTCCGTTCATCGACCTCAGCATCGAGAAATCGCATACAGGCACCTTCCGCGTAGGCGAGACGGCTACCTACACCTTGGTTGTTCGCAACGTCGGTATGTTGCCGACCTCGGGCACCGTAACCGTGACCGATTCCCTGCCCAACGGATTGACCTACGTGTCCGCAACGGGAGCGGGCTGGTCGTGTAATGCGAGTGGCCCACTCGTTACGTGCACGCACGCAGGGGTGCTCTCACCAGGAGAGTCGCGGACAATCGTGTTGCAGGTGTCTGTGCGCAGCGCGGCCTACCCGACCGTCACCAACACCGCCACGGTCAACACTCCTGGCGATGCGAACAGCGCCAACAACACGGATTCGGATGCGACGCTCATTCGGCTCGCTCCGGGAGGCAACCCGCCGCCTTGTGGCATCGACCTGCGCAAGAGCCACACGGGCACGATCGAGCCCAACGCGGAGGTCGTGTACACGTTGTCCTGGACAACCGATTGCGCAGAGCCGCTAGTCGACTTGATCCTAACGGATGTGGTCCCAGGAGAGTTAGAGATCGTCAGTGTGACCAGCACCTCGGGCACCGTGAGCGTGGATGGGCAAACGGTTACGATCCGGATCCCGAACCTGTCTTCCGGCCCGGCACAAATGGCCACCATCCGCGTACAGGTGCGACCGAGCGTACCCAGTGGAACCTTGGTCGAGAACACAGCAGTGATCGAAGACGTGTACGGACGGAGGTTCTCCGCGCAGGACTCCTCCCGCGTGCGCGGCCTCCTGACGACCCGCAAGCGCTGCTTCCTCCGAGCACAAAGATACGCGGCACCGGGACGATACATTACATACACCACCCGTTACTGGAGCTTTGATCCGGGACAGCGGCGCGTTTCCCTCGAACTCCCCGACTGGCTCGAAGTCCAGTCCATCTTCCCAGCGCCGAGCGCAATCGACCGCAATCTCTACATTTGGGACAACCTGCCCCCCACGGCTGGAAAGGTGCGCATAACGACCAAAGTGTCGCCTGACGCTCCAGATGGCCTGCTCCTTCCTGCGCTTGCTGAAGTGACAGACAGCGGTGGAGCCGCCGAGGTGGGCCGATGCACGCACGAGAGCGTGGTCCGCCGGCCGCAAAAATTGTTCGGATCCTTGAAGGCGAACAGCAAGATCTTCCCAAATGCTGCCATGACCTACGCTGCACGCTACCGAAACGGGGTGGAGCCGCTTCACATGAGCGTGGTCCTACCCTCGGAGGTTCAGCTCTTGAGTTCTTCACCCGAACCGGTACGAACCGACGGAAACGTCCTCTTCTTCGAAAACCTGCCTCCGCCAGCGGGCATCGTCAAAATCAAAGTTCAAGTCGGTGCGTTACCGGCCGGAGCGGCTCTCGCCGGGCGACTGACATTGACGGATGGCACAGGAACGGTAGTGGAGTCGCAGCATACGACCGAGGTGCGCGCTGGTAACCGGTAAGTTCGGCGGCCCAAGCCACGGTCTCAGTGACGGGGATGGAAACGGTATCCGACCCGTTTCCATCCCCTTTGAGCGGCCTCAGTTTGAGCCTCCAGGGTTAGATCCCAGCCCTGCAAGTCCTCGCAACCTGGGCCGATGGCACATCAGCCTGTCCTGAAGTCCTTTCCCCCAGTTGCGCCCCGGGGAGGGCCTTGACACTCCGAACATCTCCGGGGGGCCCGCCGGAACCGCCGAAATTTCCACCACGGCCTGGCGCACTCGGGCTCACCGGCCGGCGGACGAAGCAACGAACAACGTACCGCGCGGCCTTGCACGCGATTTCCAGACAATTTCCAACCCTATCAGCATTACCGCATCGCCTGCCACTCGGTGGATGTAGCGATCTATGCGGCCACGGCGTCTCCCCCGGGAGATTGCGGGACATTGGCCAGCCATGCTGCCACAGGGCGTACAAAGATATGGGTCCGTACGTTCCCGGCGAATAAACCCTCGCGGCAACAAGGTTTGCAACTGGAGACCCTGCCTCTCCTCTTGTTCGCGGCTTCAGCCATTCAGACCGCCCTTTTTCGCTGTCGAACCCGAGGCAACCAGTTGATCCAGCAGGAGGCCTGCTTCGATTTGGTGGCCCAGAAGTAAGGGGTGAACCACGTCGGAATCGTCGAAGAGCTCCTTCGGGTTGTAACCCTGATACGCCAGCGCGGCGTCAATCAAGAGCACCCCGAGCTCCTTTGCCACGCGGCGCGTAGCCTCCCTGTACATTTCGTGAACCTCCAAAAGTTCTTGAAAGGACTTGTGTCCGTTAAAGAACAACGCTCTGCGGGCCGGTGCCCCAGGGGGTAGAGACTCGAAACGCGCGAGTTGCCCCGGGAGACTCAGCGCATCCGGCGCAGTGATAAACCAGACTTGTGCGCCCCGTGAGCGAGCAACTTGTGCCAGGCGACGAAGATAATGCTCGTACTCCGGCAAAGGCACTGACGGTTGCCACGAGGTCGGCGGCCGCGGTGGGGCTGTCTCAGAGCTGTTGCGATACGTCAACTCCATGCCGAGTCGACGAGCAAAAGCGTAGAGCTCGGTGGTTAGCAACCAATCCTCAGCTAGCAGGAGAACAGGGCTTACAGGCTCGCGGTAACTCAGCTGGGCCAACCTCCCGCCGGCGAAATGATCGTTCCAACCAAAGCGCACGGTGACCAAGTCTGGACGAAGCGAGCGTAGTTTTGACCGCAGGAGCAACAGTGCCTGAAGTGTCGAATATCCTGGCACCCCAGCATTAATCACTTGCAACCTGCCTTCGCCCCATCGTTCCGCTCCGCGGCGCGCAAGCAGCTCCGGATACGGCGCAGACAATACGGTCTTGGGATCCGGCAGGATTCCGAAGGTACAAGAGTCACCCAGAGCTAACACCTGGACTTCTCCCCGCTTCTCCCGCGTAGGATCGGGCCCCCGCAAGCCCAAGCGGTTTAGCTTTACACCAAGCTGCTCAAAGTATGGACTCGCGCGAAAACCGAGCACTGGGTCACAAACCCAGAACACCGAGTTCAACGGTACGTTGCAGCGCTCTCCCCAACCGCCCCAGCGCAAAATCCCCTCCACCACAAGGACGAGGAATAATGCCGGCAGACTTCCGACGAATGCTTTGGCACAGATCGACAGAAAGGACCGCATACACCCTATCCTTTCATTTCATTAAAAGCTTGCGTCGCTTGTGTACCACCGAGCAGCAGCCTCCCTACGGGCCGCCCCTAGTCACTGGGGTCGCGCTCTTCTTCACCCATAGAGCGCAAACCCGGCGCGCTGCGCACATACCACGCACCACGCCCCGAAACAATTGCTGCGTCCAAACCGTCACGGCTGGCTACCCCAGCAAATTTGCCCCATCACCTGCCGTTGAGCACCAGGCGCCGGATCGTCGAGAGATTCATGACGCAGTGCATTGACATTTGTGACGCGTGGCGTTATGAAGGTGCCGGAGGTGACGGACATGGCGGCCAAAGCGGCTACAAAGCGGGTACTCCAAAAGGAAGAGAGGAATTGGTTCGCGCAAGCCGCATCGACGCTGCGACGGGTGCGCTCGCCCGAAGAGCTGAACAACGAGGTCGCTCATCTATGGAAGGTGCTGCAACAGCGCTGGGTGCGCCTGGCACGGGAGGTTCGGCGCGAGGGCGCTCAGCTCCTGTTGACAGCGGAGAAACAGGTTCGCAGAGAATTGCAGCGAGTGCGCGCTCAGGCAGAACGTCTCGTCGAGCCGCTGGAAAACAACGTAAAAGGGGCGCTGCGGCGTATGCGCAAGCAGGTAACACGGCTGGAGGCAATCGCGCGCCAGAGTGGCAACCGGCTCCTGGTGCAGCAGTTCGAGGTGGCCCCTCGCAAAGACGTCGAACGACTCCGCGAGCGTGTTGCCGCGCTGGAGAAGCAACTGGCACGGCTGGCAAAGTCGAAACGAGAAGCGCAAGCGCCGCCGGTGCAAGCAACAACCGCGTAAAGCTTCCCTGACCCTCCCTTCCCTCCCGACCCCGCACGAGGGGGGTAGTTCCGTACGACCCCTCGGGCTATCTCCCTCGTGCCCCCTTCCTTCCACCCCATCCGCCGCCTCCCGGGGTTTCTAAGCGCAAGCGGTCGTTTGGTTCCAAGGTTACCGTGACCTTCGATGGGAGCCGTTGCTTGCGCAAGGCTCCTCCGTGGCCGGTGCGAATCAGCCAATTGCGGCCCGGCCTTCCGGGCCTCCCTCCGCGTAGTCCCCACGGGGCATAACGCCGGCGCTCCGTCAATAAGCTTGCACGCAGGCGCACGAGCGCCTCGATCTCGCGCACGACTCCGCACCCACCGGGATGTAACCCGGCTCCACCTGAGGCCTTACGCAAGGAGTAACGCGTCACCCTCACAGGGAAGTGCGTTTCCAGCGCTTCGATCGGGGTGTTCCAGGTATTGGTCATGTGCGTGTGTACGCCTGAGGCGCCTGCGCGCTGAGGTCCACCGCCAGCACCCCCGGCAACGGTTTCATAGTAAGTAAAGCGATCCCCATCTGTAGAGAAGCTTCCCCCGAGCGCCAGGTTATTCATCGATCCACAGCTGGCCGCTGGAACCACCTCCGGCGCAGCCTGTGCCAAGGCGCGCAAAATCGCGTCAACGATGCGCTGCGAGGTTTCGACGTTGCCACCGGCAACCGCTGCAGGAAAACGTGCGTTCACAATCGAGCCCTCGGGAGCGACCACACGCACCGGGCGTGCAAATCCAGCGTTGGCGGGGATTGCACCTCGGGCGAGCAATTGCAGGCAGTATAGTACGGCAGCCCAAGTAATGGCCAAGTTGGCGTTCACCCCACCTTGCACCTGCGCAGCGCTGCCCGAAAAGTCGAACGTGATGTCCTCGCCATCGACAGTGACCGCAACAGCAATGGGAATCTTCGTCTTGTCCATCCCGTCATCGTCGAGATGGTCACGTGCACGGTACACACCGTCAGGTAGTCGCTGAATCAGCACGCGCAGAAGTCGCTCGGAATACGCTTGCAAAGCTGACATCGCTGCGGCCAGCCGTCGTTCACCGACGGTAGCGATAAGCTCGGTGATCCGCCGGCTCCCGACGCGCAAAGCCGCAAGCTGCGCAAGCAAATCGCCTCGCCGCTCCTGCGCCGCACGCGTATTTGCCGCGAAAAGGGTGAACACGTCATCGCACCGTTCACCAGCGCGCACCAAGTGAACCGGCGGTAGACGCAACCCCTCTTGATAAATCTCCTCGGCCAGGCCCATCGAGCCAGGGAAGGATCCGCCAATGTCGGAGTGGTGCGCTCGCGCAGCCACAAAAGCCACAGCGGTGGGGCGCTCTTCCACGTAAACGGGAGCGACCAATGTCACGTCGGGCAAATGGGTCCCTCCGGAGAACGGATCGTTCAGGATCACCACGTCACCCGGAGCCAGTTTGCACTGCTCCAATGCAGCGTTAACCGCCAACTGCATCGAGCCCAGGTGCACCGGAATGTGTGCGGCTTGGGCGGTGAGGGCGCCTTGCGCATCAAACACCGCGCACGAGTAGTCGCGTCGCTCTTTAATATTGGGGGAAAACGCCGCCCGACGGAGCACCAGGCCCATCTCTTCCGCAATGGCAGCGAGTCGGTGCCGGTAAACCTCCACGGCGATCGCGTCGATCTTCGTTGCAATACCTGCGTGCTCACTTGCCATGCCTTTCCTTCTATCTGCGCTCTCGCGCCGCTGCAAAACGCCTTGCGACGGTGTATGCTCTGCACGCTTCCGGGTAAGCAATGTTCAAACTGCGCCGCGTGGGTATCGATACACTCAGTGAACATGTGGTCTTCATCCACGAAGAGGCCGTGATTGCCGGCAACCTCGGGTTTCGGCCTCTGGATCGAGTCCGGATCTGGGGTGACACGGGGCTGTCCGGCGCTGAACGGGAGATCACCGGGATTCTCAACTTTTGCACCGACCGGCTCGTGAAGCCCGACGAGATTGGCCTTTCCGAGGTCGCCTTTCGGGATCTTGGTTTACAGGAAGGCGCCGTAGTGCACGCGGCCCACGCCCCAGCACCGAAGAGCGTCGACTTGGTGCGTAGCAAACTTTGGGGGCAGGTGTTGAATGAAGATGCCTTTACCCAGATTCTGCGGGACGTGGTGGCGCATCGTTACTCGAAAGTGGAGCTTTCGATGTTTGTGCTGGCCTGTGCCCTGCGGCCCATGGAGCTCGAAGAGCTGGTCTCCCTCACAAAAGCGATGATTTGCACTGGCACCACGTTGCGCTTCTCGCACACACCCATTGCCGACAAGCATTGTATTGGGGGCATCCCTGGTAACCGTACAACAATGGTGGTGGTTCCGATCTTGGCCGCATTAGGGCTTACCGTACCGAAGACCTCCTCACGCGCGATCACCAGCCCCGCAGGCACGGCCGATACTATGGGTGTGCTTGCCAATGTCGCGCTCGATCCGCCTGCACTTTATCGGGTGATCGAACGAGCCGGGGCTTGCATCGCCTGGGGCGGTGCACTCGGACTCGCGCCCGCTGATGATATCCTGATTACCGTGGAACGACCGATGGAGATCGACACCGAGGCGCAAATGGTTGCCTCAATCCTGTCAAAGAAGAAGACTGCGGGAGCCACGCATGCACTCTTGGACATTCCCGTTGGCCCCAGCGCAAAGGTGCGCAACTTGGAACATGCCCAGCGACTGGGCACGTTGTTCCAATCCGTCGCCCGTCACCTAGACCTTCATCTCGAGGTCACGATTACGGATGCCCACGGGCCGATTGGTTGGGGGATCGGCCCCCGTCTTGAGGCGTTGGACGTGCTCGCGGTACTACAGCGCGAACCGCAGGCACCGACGGACCTCAGAGAAAAGTCCCTATACCTGGCAGCACGGATTTTAGAGCTGACAGGCAAGGTGCCTGGGGGACACGGATACCGCGCCGCCGTGAGTGTACTGGATTCGGGCAAGGCGTGGGAAGCGTTTCAGAAAATTGTTGAGGCACAAGGAGCGCGGCCGCTGCCTCCTGAGGCAAGATTTCGGGTCGAGTTTCCCTCTCCCGCCGACGGCAGGATTCGCGCGATCCACTGCTGGCATATGGCGCGCGTGGCGAAACACGCGGGCGCACCAGCCCATGCAAGCGCTGGAGTCCGCCTCCTCCGGACGGTGGGCGACGTCGTGCAGCGAGGTGAGCCGTTATTCGAAATTCACGCCCAAAGCGAAGCGCAGCTCAACTTCGCCCTCGAATACGCCCGCAGTCGTGACGACCTTATCAGCTTTGGCTTCTGATTCTTTGAATTCCCGGAACCAAGCGCCGGCACCCAGCTCACTTCTCCTGAATCGAGGCAAGGTACTCGGTAATCAAGAGCACTTTCCCACGAATGTTGGCCTCCTTGTTCATCGCCCCCGGCACCTCTGAGGCAAAGATCTCACCCCACACTGGCATGTCCGGATCCCCGTGAGCGCGCATGGTTTCGCGCCCGTCGATGATGCGAATCACCCGCATGAAAGGGAATTCTCCGTTATTTTTCTTTGCCAGTTGCGTCAGGTCTGCTGGCCGCGGGTTCATCAAGTGAGAAACTACCCCGTCACCCTTGCCGCTCTCCCCATGACAAGCGGAGCAATAACGCAAATACGCCTGCTTTGCCGGCGGGATGGGCTCCTTTGCTGACACCACACTCGCCCCTGAGACGAGTCCGGCCGACGTCGCAAACCCCACCAACACCCTAAACCAATTCATCGTGCACCTCCTTCAGTCATTACGCCGCAATCGACGGCTGCGCAGCCGACAGTGGTGGGCGATACTCCAACGAGCGCCAGTTGCCAAGAGGGACAAAACGAAGTCTCTCTTCAAGCCCCGGAGGGTCGTCTGCTCGGCCCCGAGCAACGATTGTCACCCGTCAGGATACCACCGAACCGCCACCCACCGAAAATCGCGCCGAGGCCAACAGTCGGATCGCGAAACCACGTAAGTATTCTCGCTTCCTTCTCGAAGCTTTGCGAGCGTGTCCGCCACGAGCCGCGGCCTAACGCACGATTTGCGCCCGTCGGACTCGTGATACTCCGGGGGGCTGAATTAGCCGGCACAGCCTCAGAGCGCCAGAGGCGACCGGCTTACCGCCGAGCCTCAGTGCGTCCCCTAGTGTCGGGTTTCCTTGCTCCGAATTGCCCCGCGCATGGGCACAAACGCCACAGCCCCGAAGCGTTCCACTTTGGTACTTCCGTCCTCGAGTTTGCGGACACGCACCAGCGTCTCGCCCCACCCTTCTTCCAAGGGCATAACGATCACACCGTTCGGCTTGAGCTGAGCGAGCAGCGGCTCAGGAACTCGAGGTGCAACGGCGGTAATTATGGTGGCATCGAAGGGCGCCGCTTCAGGCCAACCAAAAAATCCATCCCCAGCTCGGACATACACGTTGTTGTAACCCAAGCGCGCTAGACGTTGCCGCGCTCCTTCAGCCAGTTCGGGGTCGATCTCGATTGAGTACACCTCCTGGCAGAGCTGGCTCAACACTGCGGCTTGGTATCCTGAACCCGTCCCCACTTCCAGCACTCGCTCCTTGCCGGTGAGGCCCAACAACTGTGTCATGAGGCCGACAATCAGCGGCTGGGAGATGGTTTGCCCCTTGCCAATGGGGAGCGCGCGGTTGTCGTAGGCAGCGTCACGATCATGCGGGCGAACGAACTCTTCCCGTGGTACCTTGCGCAGGGCGTCGATCACCCGCGGATCGGTTACCCCTTCGGCACGGAGCTCTTCGAGCAAGCCGTTCTTGGCCTGTTCCAAAAAATCGTTCGAATTCTCCTGTGGCATTGCGTTGCAAGCGCCAGTCAAACAGATTGCCAGCAGCACGAGAAGCCCCTCGGCACACTTTTGGTGTCGGAGGGAGACTGTGCAGTCCATCAAGCCCATGGCGGAGACGATTCGACAAGGTTTGCTTCGACTGTTGCGCGGGGAGCCCAAGAGCGCAAGGGAGCTCTCCCAAGCGCTCGGTATACCGGAGAAAGAGGTCGTCCATCACCTCCGTCACGTCCCACGCTCGCTAGCCCACGGAGGCGAACAACTCTCGGTGGAACCGGCCGAGTGTCTGGCCTGTGGCTTTCGTTTCCAATCGCGAGAACGCTTGTCGCGTCCGACCCGCTGCCCCCGTTGCCATGGAAGCCATCTGAAGGCACCACGTTATTCCATCACGGGTCGCAGCTAAAAACACCACGGCGGCAGAGCCGCTGGGGCCAGCCGCCGTGGTTTCCCTGGCCGCCTCGTCGGTGATTACTCCAGGTAATCCTGCAAGCCCTGCTCCGCGCAGATCTGCCGGAGCATTTTGAGACCGCGAGCCTCGAGCTGACGAATCCGCTCGCGGCTTACCCCAAACTCCTTGCCCAGTTGTTCCAGCGTCTCCGTTTCATCGTCGTCTAGGCCAAACCGCCGCCGCAGAATCTTGCTCTCCCGAGGCGGCAGCCGCTTTAAGGCCTCCTCTAGCCGTTCTCGCAGCGAAACGTGCTCCGCAACTTCATCTGGTTCGGGAGTCTCCGCAGCCAACGTGCTTTCGAGCGTCCGGTCATCCTCGTCCCCAATGGGTGCATCCGTGGACAAGAACTGAAAGCTTTGTGCCATGGCTTCGAACCGCTCCGGATCGAGGCCATGCGAAGCGGCGATTTCCTCACGCGAGACCGGCCCCTCGTTTTCCATTGCCAGCTCGCGGGCGTCTCGCCCGATTCGCCGGCGGAACTGGTTCCAATGCACCGGCAAGCGGATCAACGAGCCTTGCATGTCCGCCGCTCGGCTCAGTTGCTGCCAGATCCACCAGGTAGCGTAAGTGCTGAACTTGATATTTCGCTGCGGATCGTACTTCTCGATCGCTCGCAACAGGCCGATGGTGCCCTCCTGGAACAGGTCCAGCGAGGTGAGCACAGGGTGCCGATACCTACGCGCGAAGAGGTTCACAAGCCTTAAGTTGGCCCGCATCATCTCATCGCGCAATACGCGATAGTCCTCGAGCGCGCGCTTGAGGTCGCGAACGAACGCCCGCAGCCGAGAGACCTTTCTGAATCCGGTCCGCCCGAACAACTTCCGATCCCGCAGCGCTTCCTCGGCGAAACGGAGGATGGTCACCGTCTCCCTTTCCCGAAAGTCCTCCTCCGGTAGGATCACCCCGCGACCGGCATCCTCCAGCGCGATCCGGCTCAGCTTCTTCGCCTGTGCCAGGACCCGCAAAATGCGGGAGCGCGCCTTGGCGATCTTGCGGGCGAGCGCCTCTTCCTCGGCACGTGTCAACACCGAAGTTGTTGCCAAATCAGCGGAAAACAGGGACTCTACGTCGCGCGCTTCCAACTCGCTGAGGTCCTCCGTCAAGCTTTCGCTCAATTCCGGGGGCTCCTCAGCGCGAAGCTCGTCGTCCCTTTCCAGAACGTTGTTCTCGTTAGTGTACTCCGTGTCAAACATGGCTTTTTCCGACGGATATCATCGGCGAAAATTCACCGAAGGTCTAGTGCATTTTTGCAATTTCGTTTCCACTCTCGTGGAACCTTCCATGCCCCCACTTCCGGCAAGCCGTCCACGACAGTGAGCCTGAATTTGCATCGGTTCCTGGGGCTAGTCAAGGACCTAAAAGGTCTACTCTCATCCCCTGCCCAGAAGAGAGCTAAGGCGCGCGGTAAATTGACTGCCCCCACCCGCTCGAATAGGCTACGGCTCGTCCGGGGTAACGAGCGATGGCACAAGCGCGCGTTTGCCTGTCCCTTTGCCTGTTTTGCTGCGCCGTAATCCTTACCAGCTGCTCTGGCTGGCCGGGGGCGACGAGCCCACTAGACGCGATCAGTGCGGAGCACGTCGTCGATCTCACCCACTCCTTTGGGCCAAGCACAATTTATTGGCCCACGGGCGAGTCGTTTCAGCTAGAGCGGCTCGCCTATGGCAAGACGGATCGAGGGTACTGGTATGCGGCAAACAAGATTTGCCTTCCCGAGCACGGCGGCACCCACATGGACGCGCCCATTCATTTTGCCGAGGGGCAACTGACCGCCGATGCCGTGCCTCTGCGCTCACTCATCGGGCCGGCTGCCGTGATCGATGTGCGGGGCGCTGCAGATAACAATCGCGATTACGAGGTGACCGTGGATGACATCCTTCAGTGGGAACGCCGCCACGGTCGTTTGCCAGAGGGCGCCATCGTCGTCTTTTTTACCGGGTGGAGCCGCTTTTGGGGAGACAAGCGCGCATACCTTGGGAGCGACAAGCCAGGGGACGTGTACAACCTGCACTTTCCAGGGCTGTCCGCCGCGGCAGCCGAGTTCCTCACCAAAGAGCGCACGATCGCGGCGGTAGCCATTGACACAGCCAGCATCGATCCCGGCCCGTCCTTAGATTTTCTAGCACACCAAATCTTGAACGGGGCAAATAAGCCCGCCTTCGAAAATCTCACGAATCTACACTTGCTGCCCCCTACCGGGGCCATTCTGATTGCGTTGCCGATGAAAATCCAGGGCGGGAGTGGCGGCCCCGCCAGGATCATTGCCGTACTCCCGCATCGATGACGAGAGCCTCGGGTGAGAAAGGCGGCTCAAGGGTTTCGCGACCCAACACCGCTAAAAAGAGGACGAGGAAGCTTCCAATCCTTGTTACTTCCTTCGTGATCCTCGCCATAGGTTTTTTCGCCTTCAAATGGACGCCTCCGTTGGCGCCTCCAGAGATCGCTGTCGAAACCCTGCCGCCGCCAATCTCGCCGAAGAACGCCACAAACTCATCCAGCGTCTGGTTGCGAGTCGAAAATCGCGGGGTTGCTCCACTCCGCATTTACGAGATCCGGAGCGGATGCAATGCCACCTTGTCACTGGGTGGGGCATGCACCGACTGCTCGTTTCCGATCATTCTCCAGAAGCACGCCCATTTGACCGTCCGCGTCGAGTTCCGCGATCGCCAGAGCTCAGGCATGTCAGAAACTACGGTGACCATTTATTCCAACGACCCAAGAACCCCAGCCCTGACCGTTCAGCTTTGACCGTCCCTGGGTCCTCACGATTGCTGTCACCATCCCACACGGAAACGCGGAAGGCAGACACTCGCTCGGGCGCGTCTGACCTCTGGCGCAAAAGCACCTCGCCGCCGGAGTACAGTTTGTAAGGGCGAAGTCCGTCAGAGCGATGCAACTGCGTTTATAGTTGTCGTGACACGCAGCGTTGTGTAGGCGTTGCCAAACGCTCCAGATGAAGAGAGGACGATGAGCCAGGTCGAGGATCGCGGAACTGTGGGTGGCGACGGGGCAAGGCCGAAGCGGGTAGTCGGTATTGGCACCAGTAGCGTGGATCACCTATGCATCGTCGCCCGGCACCCCCGACTGGACAGCAAGCAGCCGCTTGTTCATTACGAAGTGCAGCCAGGAGGCCAGGTGCCCACGGCGCTCGCAGCTCTGCAACGCTGGGGAATTCCCACCGCGTACGTTGGCGCGTTCGGCGACGACCCCGGAGGTCACCTGGTGCGCGGCGCCCTCGCCCGCGAAGGAGTTGATATCGTTGCCTCGATCGTCCGCCCCAACACCAACCAACCGGTTTCAGTGATTTTAATTGACGAAGTCACTGGAGAGCGATCTGTCCTTTACCAGCCTGCAAACACGTTGGCACCCCCGGACCTCCACGAGCCGGCAAGGGATCGCTTACGAGACGCGGCCGCGGTCCTTCTCGATGCCGTTGATTTACACCAGGCAATCGAAGCAGCCAAAATCGCCAAGGCCGCGGGGGCACTGGTTGTCTTGGATGTCGATTGCCCGGCACCCGGGATCGAAGAACTGCTGACCGTCACTGATGTGGTCATTACAGCCGCGGAATTTCCCCTGCGCTTGGCAGCTACCGACAACCTTCGGCGTGCACTGCGGTTTACGGCTAAGAAGGGCCCTTGGTTCGTAGGGGCTACGTTGGGGCCGGGAGGGGCGATCGCGTACGTCCAGGGTCGAGAGCACTTTGTGCGAGGTTTCCCCGTGCATGCCGTAGACTCCACCGGGGCCGGCGATGTGTTTCATGCCGGGTGTATCTTCGGCCTCTTATCAGGCTGGAATGTCACCGACACTCTTCGCTTTGCTGCCGCTGCCTCTGCACTAAAGTGTCGGAAGGTTGGAGGCCGCCCCGGCATCCCCACTGTCGAAGAGGCTTTGTGTCTTGCCCGGAGGGACGAGCGGTGACAAAGCCTGGCGACCTCACAGCACCCAAGGCGCTACCCTCCTGTTCCCCGCTCCTGCCTGTCAGTGGATGGGGCCGTTACCCGGTTCAGGAGGCGAGGCTATGTGGCGATGAGAACCTCGCTGTGGTCGGCCGCTACACAACATTATCGCGGGGGCTCGGCCGATCGTATGGCGACGCAGCGTTGCCAGCGCGGGCCGGGGGTGCACTCACCTCAACGTTGTTTGCCGATCGCCTCCTTTCGTTTGACGCGAGCACCGGCATGCTTCGGGCCGAGGCCGGCTGCCCCCTGTGGCGAATCATCGAACTCTTCCTGCCCCGGGGTTGGTTTCCTCCTGTCACGCCCGGTACGAAGTACGTCACGCTCGGAGGCATGGTCGCCGCCGATGTTCACGGCAAAATGCACCACTCTCAAGGCAGCTTCGGCGACCACGTTGTCTCCATCCTCTTGGAGGTCGCCGATGGTCGCGTGATCGAGTGCTCAGCGGAACAAGAACCGGAGCTGTTCAGGGCAACCATTGGCGGCATGGGTCTTACTGGGCACATTCTGGAAGTCAGCTTTCGGATGCAAAAGGTTCCTTCGCCCTGGATTCACGAAGAGGTCGAAACTGTTTCCGACATCCGTTCGCTCCTCTCCACCTTGCGTGCGGCAGGGCGGGACTGGCCGTTTACGGTGGCTTGGGCCGACCTTTTGAACACACCGCCTCTGTTCGGCCGTGGCGCAGTGATGAAAGGCCGGTGGGCCCAACCCGAAGAAGCTCCCCCGCAACCTCCAAAGCCGCGAAAACCCTTACGGGTGCCGCCCGTTTTCCCAGACTGGTTTCTGCAGCCGTGGATGCTGCGCGCATTCAATCGCCTGTACTTCTATCGGGCCTCCCGAGCCACGGGGCGCCGCATCGTCGACCCGGACACCTTCTTTTATCCCTTAGACGCGCTGCTGGATTGGAACCGCGTGTATGGCCGGCGCGGATTCACGCAGTACCAGTGTGTGCTGCCGGCTGAGGACGGTTTCGAAGCTCACGAACAGTTTGTGCTCAAGCTGCGCCAACTGGAAGCCCCGGTATTTCTTGCTGTCATCAAAGACTGCGGGGCTGAGGGACGGGGTGTCCTGTCGTTCCCCCGCCCGGGCGTTTCCTACGCCTTTGATCTGCCGATGTCTGACCGCACGCAGCACATCGTCGATGCCTTGAACGACTTTGTCATTGCCGCCGGAGGGAGAATCTATCTGGCCAAAGATGCGCTCACACGACCAGAGCATTTCCGCGCTATGGAACCCCGGCTGGAGCGCTTCTTGGCGATCCGCCGGCAGTGGGACCCGCAGGGCCGCTTTCGCAGCGCCTTATCGGTTCGCCTTTTCGGAGACCAACCATGAAAGCGGCAATCCTTGGTGCCACCCGAGGGATGGGCCGTGCATTGGCTCGGGAGTTAGCGCGGCGCGGCCACCAGCTATTCTTGCTTGGACGCAACCAGCGTGAACTCGAGCGGAGCGCTCGTGACCTAGAACTCCACGGTGCACCCCCACCCGTGGCGCACACCGAGTGCGATCTGGCGAACACAAGCACCTTTGAAGATGTGCTGGCGGCTGCGGATCGCGCCCTGGGCGGACTCGACACCGTGATCGTCACGGCAGGGATCTTTGCGCCCCAAGAGGAGCTCGAAGCGGATCCTAACCTCACCGCAACGCTCCTGCAGACCAACTTCACCAACACAATCCTTTTCTGCGAAGCCGCACGCAAACACCTGTTGGCAAGGGGCGGCGGCACACTGTGCGTGTTCAGCTCTGTTGCGGGCGAACGGGGGCGAAAGCCCGTCGTGCTCTACGGTGCGACCAAAGCGGGCCTCAGCCGCTACCTCGAAGGCTTGGACCACCGGTACCACAGCGCCGGTTTGCGCGTCGTGACGGTGAAGCCTGGATTTGTGCGAACGAGCATGACCATCGGTCTGAAGCCGCCTCCGTTCGCTGGAGAAGCTGACCAAGTGGCGAAGACGGTTGCAAATGCCATCGAACGAGGCCGACCGGTCGTGTACGCCCCCTCGATTTGGGCTTTTATCATGGCCGTGATACGCTGCTTGCCACGCTTCGTGATGAGAAAAGTCAACTTTTGAGCGGATGGCTGTGAGTAAGGTGATCACGCTTGTGCTCCTGCGACACGGCGAAACCGTGGCGGGATCGAGCACGCGGTACTGGGGAGCAACAGACGTGGCCCTAAGCGAATTTGGTCGAGAGCAGATGAGACGAGCGGCTCCCTTCGTGGCGCAACTTGGGGTCGGTCAGGTTTTCACCAGCTGCCTGTCTCGCACCCGCGATGCCGCAGCGATCGTGGCACCGCAAGTGCCCGCCATCGCTCTCAAAGAACTCAATGAGGTGAACTTCGGACGGTGGGAAGGGCTCACCCGAGAACAAATCGCTACCGCATACCCCGAGGAGTACGCCCGCTGGCAACGCCGCGACCAAAACTTCCGTTACCCAGGCGGAGAATCGCTCGTTGAGTTTCAAAGACGAATCGAACTCGCCCTCAACCGAATCCTGGACTCGGCTGCGCCCACAACCCTGGTCGTCGCCCACCGTGGCGTCATCGCTCGACTTCTGGCTCAGTTGCTCCATTGGGACACGACACACATGGCTACCCTGCACATCCCTCTTGGCTCGCTGCACCTATTGCGCCGCGTGGCGGACCACGTTTGGAAACCGGAACGTCTCGACTACACAGCTCATCTCGATGCTCTTCGCCCGGTCGCCGCAGAGGAGGAAGCTCAACCCACGACACGCAACTGAGCTATGGCCAGACACTCTTTGAGCGTCACCTACCCATATGCGCTTCCCTCGGAAGAATTGCAGCTCTCGCCGATCAAGGCGATCGAGATCGAGGCGGCGCATATTCCCGGTGTCGTGTCCTTGGCGCAGGGAATTCCCAGCTTCGACACCCCAGAGATCATCAAGTCCTATGTGAAGCAAAAACTCGACGAGGGTGCGTGCGCCAAGTACAGCTTGTCCCCTGGTCTCCCTGCACTTCGGGAGCTGATCAGCGAGCACCTGCGCAGCGAGGGGATGCAGTACGACCCCGAGAGCGAGATCATTGTCACTTGTGGTTCGATCGAAGCGATTACAGCAAGCCTCCTTGCGCTCGTCCCATCGGGATCGGAAGTGATCGTCACTTCGCCGACTTATACTTCGTACTCCAGCGCAATCCGACTCGCCGGGGCGGTTCCGCGATTTGTTCCGCTGGTTGAGGATCTCGGCTTCGACCTCGACCACGAGATGCTGCTGCGGGCCTTCACGCGGAAAACCCGGGCCGTATTGATCGCTCAACCCAACAATCCTACCGGCACGATCTTCCCAAAGTCGACCGTGGAACTCTTGTTGCAGCTCGCAGAGCGACATGGTGCTGTGGTGATCTCGGACGAGGTTTACAAAGAGTTCGTGTATTCGCCAGAGCCGGTGGTGAGCCCTGCAGCGTTTGCTGCCCATCGACACCACACGGTGCGCGTCTGCTCGTTTTCGAAGGCCTATGCCATGACCGGTTGGCGCGTCGGCTTTCTTCATACGGACCGCCGCCTGGCGCAACGCATTCTTCGAGTCCATGACACCTTGGTGACGTGCGCCCCGGTAGTTTCCCAATACGCGGCGATGGCGGCACTCGAACACTCGGACGCAATCGTGGTACCGTTTCGGGAGCAATTCCGCTTGCGGCGCCAGCGTATGATCGAGCACCTCGACAGCCTGTCCGCGGTTTTTGATTACCAAAAACCAGATGCTTCTTACTTCGTGTTCCCGCGTGTCAAAGACAGCGCCCCCTATGCCCGGGATTCCCATGCGCTCGCCTGTGCCCTTCTTTACGAAGCCCGCGTGGCCGTCGTGCCCGGCAGCGCCTTCGGACCAAGCGGCGAGGGCCACCTCCGGCTGTGCTTCGCCCGCGACCCAGCAGACATCGACCTGGCGTTCGAGCGAATGCGCGACTTCTTCAAACTCCCCCGGCGCTCACCTAGTGCCGCTGCTCACAGAGTTGTTCTCGCTCCGGCCAAATCTTCACCAGTGAGAGTGAGCTGGCGGCGGCAGTTTGCGGCCGCTGTTTTTTCCCAGCTCGCCCGCCTCAGCCTCCGCATGCACCGACCCATCGTCATCGGGATCGCCGGTGGACGTGGGAAAACCGTGGCAAAGCGGGTGTTTTTGGAAATCCTATCGCGCCGTTTTCAAGTGCGAGTTAACCCGTTGTCCTACAACACGGAAATCGGGTTGCCCCTAGCGGTTCTCGGGGTCCAGTTCGAAACACTGCAAACACGCGCGGTCCTCAAGGGCTCTCTTGTCGCATTGTACCGCGCGCTCTCTCCTGAGCGCAGTGCCGTGCTTGTGCTCGAGTACGGAGTGCGCCAGAGCGGAGATGCGCAGCGACTGCTCGATATCGTCGAGCCGGACATTCTGGTTCTTACTCCGACTGCCGGAGCCGGAGCTTACGACGAGCACTCCTCCGCTACCCTGCGAGACGAGCTGGCAACGTTAGTCCGGTGTGTCGCGCAAAAGCCCGCCCCGATCATCGCTTGCCAGGACGATCCGTTTTGCCGCAGTCTCGATCTGCCCAAAGGCACCTGGTTTGTGTCGAGTGAAGCGGACACAGCCAGTGGCTGCGCGGTCACGGCGAGCGTCGAAGGCACCGAAATTCCCTTGGGCCGCGACTTCGTGGGCACGAGCGAACTTTACGCACAGCGTGCCGCACTAGTTGTCGCTCGTGTCCTCGGTACCCCGCTGCAAGACCTCTACTCGCTGGCGGCAGGGGATCACGATCGATAACACGGACGCCCCACGACTTGGCCCCGGGGGCATTTCGGGACGAACAGGAGCCGCTTGCAGGATCTACCCTCAGGAGGGCACGATCAATGCGGTTCCCACTCGGATGAGGGTTGCATCCGTGTCCGATGGGGTCGTGCCCACGAGCACCTGGTTCGGCCCCACGACATCCCAAATCAATTCCTCACGACAATTACATTCCGCAGATGCTCCGATGATGAGCGTCTCGACGGCCTCCTCGCCAACCAGTTCACCGGGAGCGACCACCTGAACCGCGCTCCCAACCTTCCCAAGGCCTAACAGCAACCCCAGCTGCGCGGGGTTTTTCCACCATGCCTCCAGGGTAGGCATAAAGGACACGAGGTCGACGGCGGCGGACCAACAATGCCGCTCGATCATGCTCACGAACGACCAGAACAAGCACCGTTCGATTGGCGAGTTCGGCCCGACAAAGCACGGATGTGAAAAGAATTGCGTTTCCTCCGCCAATGCCACCACCGTTGCCGCCGGGCTGCCAAGCTGCGCGCGCATACGAAGCTGCCGCACGAAGGCACGCGCGGTACGCCAAGCGCTGTCTTCGCCTCGTCCGCAGCGTTTTCCCTCTGCAACCCGCTGAACTCGATCTCTCAACCCGAGCGGGAAGAAGGGTTTCCCAAACAAGGTCGCACTTCCCACTGCGTCATCCTCATCAGCCAAAGCGGGCAGCGCCCCGAGCAGATGCCGGATCCAAGGATGGATCACAAAGAGCCAACGGCCGCGCGCAACAAAGCCCCGTGCACAACGGCTGAGGGCCTCTACCAACGCAGAAGCGGATCCGGAGCTGGCACACACCGCCAGCACGGCACCCGCAACGCTGCCCTCGGCCAACAGAGGCGCCAGCGCGTACTCTAACGCACCAGGCGTCCTCCCCGCATAACGGAGAATCTTCACAACGCCCCCTCAAGGCAACCGCCGCCCAGCAAGCCGCTCTCGCTGATCGTCGCCCGCCAGTTCACGTACTCAGCAACAGCCGGCGGCAGATGCGCCTCTTTGCTAGCCTGCCGAACCCCCCCGCTTGCCTCTTCACCGCAGTGCGCAAAGAAAGGGCAGCGCACACAGTCGCCAGCTGCCGGCGTGCGGGGGAAGAAGCCAGTACGCACCAAGCTAAACATGACGCCAAGGGCCCTCTCCGTCGTCTCGCGCAAGGATTGCAACGCCGTTGTCGCGATCAGCGTCCGCTGCACCCGGTCGGGGTTCACCGTCAGAATTGTTGCCTCGTGTACGCTCCCTTTCTCCACCAGCGCTCCCGCCTCGGCCGCTACCACATACAGCCCAAGCTGGAGGCCTTGCCGTAGATCCAGCCCTTGTGCCTCGCCGAGGGCCTGTCCAACCGTTTTCAGCTCACGTACCGCAAGCCCTTCGGGAAGCCGGATGAGCCAATCAATGGAGCCCCGAACGTAAAACTCGCGCTGCGATACCTGCAGTCGCACGCCGACAGGCTCTCCGAAACGGAGCTCAGCCGCAACAAATTCGCCTGCCTGCGAGTTCCATTCGTCCAAAATCACCTTCCGCACGGCGACCTGAAGGCGGGCGAGTTCTCGCGTTCGTGCCTCCATTCCCCACAATGGGTAGGAATCCAGGAAGCTTGCGAACTTATCTTCGACAAGCCCTCTCGCACACTCCAGCCAATGGAACACGTCCCGCACCCGTCGATAGAACTCCGCACCGGAGCGACGGAGAAAAGCCTCTACGCCACCGTGTACGAGCTCACCAAACACATGGGGACTGATCCGCGCCGTGTGCAAATGCGGCGCCGGTGGCTGAAGACGGGCCATGCGCTCCAGGGCAAAGCGATAGGGGCAACTCAAAAACAGCGCGAGACCAGTGGCGGATACCGGCCGGCCGGCCCGCGATCCCCAATCCTGCAGCCACGCTGGGTCAATCTCGAGGAACAATAATTTTGCCGGCGCCAAGGCCTTCCGCTCCCTCGTGCCAGCCCTGCCATTCGCCAATGAGGAGTTCCACTGCCGATTCGTCACCGTCTCCGAAGCGGAAGTCGCGTGTGGAAGAGCTCCATGCGGACTCTGATCGGGTGTTCGAGCGAACGCTTCTTCGTCGTCACCTCTCGGCATCACGAACAGAGGCTCCGCGCCGCGCTCCGGAAAACCAGTCATGACCACCACATGTGGATCCAACATTTGGTTCCCTGGAATGACAAGGGCGTTCAACCGCCGAGACAGCCAATGCAGGAATTCCCCGCCAGCCACGCCTTCTTCGCCCTCCACCGCAGGAGGGCGAAGGGCCTCACGGACCGCGTTTCTTGTCTCCGCGGGCATCGGCATCACAAGCCACTTTCGGGCAAAGCTCCAGTATCGATCCAGCAACTCCGTGAGCGTTCCGCCCCGAGTCAAGGCGTCGGCCAACGAGTCGAGCTCGCGCAGCGCGGGCAATATTGGTCGGAGTTCACGGATGACCCGCTGCGCCTCTTGTGCGCGAACCATCGCAGATCGCCGTTCACCCGATCGGTCCATTCGCTTCGTTGCGTTTAGGTCGGCACGGGCCCGCGCCAGAAGCGCCGCCAGTCGATCATGCCACCGATGAGGACCACTGGCATCTAGGTGCGCCCCGGTGGCTTGCAAAAGAAAGAGGGCACGGCGAACCGTGATCCGGGGTAGCCACGCCTCTGGTGTTGCCAATGCGTCCCCGGATCCACGGCGCACAAATGGCAGCAGGCCTGCAACGGACTCCGCAGAAAGGTCGCTCTCCAATGCCGCGATGAGTCTTTGCAGGCGGGCATACGCGGAACTCCCAACAAATGGTAGACCTGGAACAGCTGCGACCCTCAACGACGGGGAACACCTCACTGCGACGTGCTGAAAAAGCAACGGCACATAGGGAACGAGCGCAGGAACAACCACCATCCAAGGCCGCGGTGCATCTTGAGCACGCTGCTGCCGCAGCCAGAGAACCGCCTCGTTGACGCAATCGAGTACCGTCATACGGCCCCGCAGGGTCGCAAAAGCCGCAACCTTTACAAATTCGGATCAAAGTTCGCGAGCACGACTTCCCTTACACGCTCATTCAGTCTGTCCCGCTCGTCCAAGCTCATGCCGGCAGTCTCAATTGGCTTCGCGAGAACGAGCTTCACCCGCCCTCCTGGACGGATCAGCAGCGCGTTTTTGGGGAGAAGCTTCCAAGTGCCGCTGATCGCCAGCGGCACAATCGGCAGTCCAGTGCGGAGAGCTAACGTCACCCCTCCCTTCTTGAATGCATGAACCCGTCCGTCCGGACTGCGTGTTCCCTCAGCGTAGAACAGAATGCAGAACGGTTTTCCCGCCTTCGCTTGCACCGCCACACGTTCGTTGATGCGAGCGATTGCCTCGTCCGGTTTCGCCCGATCGATGACGATATGATCACTCATGCGCAGCGCAGTACCGAAAAACGGGATGCGCAAAAGTTCTTCCTTTGCGACGAAACGCAAGCGCAGCGGGAGCGCTGCCAGAGTGACCCAAATATCGAAGTTGCTCAGATGATTGGAAATGATCACGTAAGAGCGATTGGGGTCGATATGTTCGAGCCCTTGAACCTCTACGCGCACGCCACAAACGAACAGGACAATTCGGCTCCAAATCGGCGCCAAGAAATCGATGGCCCACGTGCGCCGTGTCGCTATCGTGACGACAATCGCGGGGATCGCGAGGACAATGGTGACGAGTGCTACCACCGCATCGGCTAATACCCCCCAGGCAATACGCCACAGCGGCAACGAGAGCAAAGAAGTGTCCTTTGTCGCAGCAACCGTCATCGCTTGCTTACCTCGAGCACGTGTGTAGCGCGCTGTCGCAGGCTGACATCCAGGCAACAATGTCCCCGCTTTGCGATGTCATCAACGCCACTGGCATCGCCGGCGTGTTATGCGCAGTGCCCACGCGGCCGAGAGGATCGACCAAAATGATCCCCGCCTCTCCTCCAACGCGGCGCTCAAATTCACGCAACGCTTCCGCCGCTGAGATTGTCGGAGAAAGCCCGCGCTCCATCTGCAGCACGGCATAGCGCGCCAGTCCGAAGCGCAAGATTGCTTCTCCGTCACCTGTGGCAGAAGCCGCTCCTCCGCGGTTATCTGCATACGTGGCAGCGCCCAAAATGGGAGAGTCCCCGACGCGACCACTCCGTTTGCCCTTTCGCCCTCCAGTGGAGGTAGCCGCGGCCACGTTGCCTTCCCGATCCACAGCCACCGCCCCTACGGTTCCTCCACCCTCGCTCGAACCAACTATCCGGCGCTTGGCCGCGGCTACAAGTTCCTCTTGGCCCACCATTTCTAGCCCCAGGCTTTGCGCCAACTGGTCGGCCGCCGCGCCGGCAAGCAGAACCTCACGGCCGCTCTTCAGTACCTCCACTGCCAGTTTCACCGGGTGCCGCACTGCACGAACCAGAGCAACGGCCCCGCCCTTGAGCTCCTTACCTTCCATAACTGAGGCATCCATCTCCACTGTTCCGTCTTCCGTCAGGATAGAGCCTAAGCCGGCATTGAACATGGCCGAGTCCTCTAACACGGCTACCGCGGCGGCAACCGCCGCGAGAGCACCCCCGCCATCCACCAGGATCTCCCAAGCATGACGGACGGCTTGGCGGCAGGCCATGAGGACCTCAGGCGCTTCACTTTCTCGCCAGTGTCCCGCACCACCGTGAACAACACAGGCCAGACGACGCATCACCCTTCACCGTGGAAGAACACGAAGCCGAATACAATTTGTGGCTGCAACTTTTTCGTTATATACGCAACTTGGTGGCGCAAACTGAGGGCCCAGTCCGAGATTCTTTCGAGGCAGACACCCAGCGACGCATCGCCGAGCGGCTACCCATCGCCGGGATTGCATTCGCGCTCGTCATTGGCCTGGCGTGGATTTTTGAACACCGCTCGTTCCCCGAACGCGACTCGGTATACGCAGTGTTCTATAGCCTCGAGCTGATCACCATTGCCCTTAGCATTTGGCTCGTGCGCAAGCCGAAGCTGCGGCAACGCGCCCGTGACTTGGCGTCGGTTTGCACCGTAGTTTTGGTTGCTTTGGTTACCGCCTACCACATTACGGTTCGTTCCACGGGCGACGTGCTCGCTCTCGCTCTGCTCTACATTCTCGTCGGCACGATGGTGGCAATCCCCTGGGGTTGGCGAGGTCAGATCCCGGTGTCCGTGGCCGCAACCCTCGGCTTTGTGCTCACCATAGCGGTTGGCGGGCAGCCAGTGGTGCCGGTCTCGATGCACATCCTCGGGCTTGTGGCCATGGCATCCCTCACAATTTTGGGCGCCGGATTTCTCGACCGACAGCGCTGGGTGCTCTTCCAGCAAGCGGCAGAGCTCCAACGGTCCAATGCCGCATTAGCTCGAGCCAACAAAGAACTCGAGCGCGCCAACGTAGTCAAAAATGAGTTCCTGGCCAGTGTTTCGCACGAACTCCGCACACCGTTGAATATCATCATGGGCTATGTGGACCTTTTGGCCGAAGGCACTTTTGGCCCGTTGCCTGACGAGGCCGCTGAAATTGTGGAGCGGCTGAGTCGAACTTCACGAAACCTCGTGTTTCTCGTCAGCGATCTTTTGGACCTCTCCCGCATCGAAGCAGGCCAGCTCCATATCGAACTGGCTAACGTGGAACTCGAACAAATCTTCGACGAACTCCGTGAGTATGTCGCGGGGCGACTTAACCACAGGCCGGTGCAATTCATTATGGATCGGCCGTCAGGTCTAACCGTGTACGCCGACCGAAATCGGCTGCAGCAGATTCTCCTGAATTTGCTCTCCAATGCCCTCAAGTTCACGGAAAAGGGCTCGATTCATTTGTACGCAACCGCCAGCAACGAGGGCTACGTCGAAATCCACGTAGAGGATACTGGCATCGGCATCGCCCCTGAAGAGATACCTCTGCTCTTCGAACCGTTCCACCAGAGCAAAGTCGGCCGCCAAGCCGGCGGAGTGGGAATTGGGCTGGCGCTTTCCAGGCGCCTAGCCACCGCGATGCATGGAGAGATTTTCGCCCACAGCGAGTTGGGCAGGGGCTCCCGGTTCACTTTGCGGCTGCCACGTGGCAGTTAGAGAGAATTCAACGCCCAACCCAAGCCGATCTCCACGCCGAGAGCCGGCTGGGAACGGAGGAAGGCTTGGCCCCCTTCCCAACAAATCTACGAGGTTTACCTCAGCGCTAGAATCGTCTTCTGTCCTTCGCTGCGGATCTGCAACTTATCTTCCCGCGCCAACCAACCCACTGCAGCGTAAAATACGTCGCTTCCCATCTTAAGCTTGCGTTTTAAGGTGTCCGCAGCCGTCGGCCCGTTGGCATCGAGGTAACGCCACACTTCTCCAGCGGCGGAGCCGATATCATTCAACGTACTCGCCATGTTTCCTCCCTCGTTCGCTTCTCCGATTGCTGCCACCGCAGCTTTTCCGTTGGCGATCCGTTTCGATCGAGCAACGCTTAGCACTTTAGGCGCCAGCCGCGCCGCGGTACAGCTCGGGTTTTCCGCTCGACTTCACAGCTTGACACTCTCCCAAGACTTCCATGAACGCCTTCAGCAGATCGGAACGTGTGAGAATTCCCACTAGCCGTGCACCTTCCACCACAGGTAAGCAACCAATTCGCTCGCGACGTAACAAGAGTGCAGCGTATGCAATGGAATCGTCGGGCTCGACCGTGAGGACATGGGGAGTCATCGCCGCCTCAACCACGAACTCCCCCGCATCTAGCGCTCGAGGGTTTCGACCGGCTACCTCTCGTGCGGACTCAAGTGCGTCGTGTATATCTCGCGCGGTCAGCAGCCCGACCAACCTCCCTTCAACCACGACAGGCAATTGATCGATGCGGTGTTCTTCCAGCAAACGCTGCGCCCTAGCCAGCGAATCTCGGGGAGACACGGTGACCACGTTACGGGTCATCCATTTTCGAACTTGCATGGCTTTGTCCTCCATCTGGTGGCTTCCGCTTCGTTCCTTCCGCAAGAATTTTGCCAAAAGGGCAGCTCTTAATTGCTGTAAGTCGAGAGACGACCAAAACTTGCACGGCTGCAAAATCAGCAAGCCACACTGCATCTCGTTCCGGCGTGTTTCCACAGCAGCACGGACGTGTTTCGCGAGTCTAAGAAATGCAGAAACCAACGAATCGCTTTCCAAGTAGCCCAGTTGCCGCTACGGGCCGCAGAAGAAAACCGCATGTCCAAACTTCCAGAACTCTCTGAGCTCGCATCACTCGATGTTGGAGAACCTACAGCACTCGCACGAGGACTCGCTCCGGCAAGCCAAAAGCGGGGCGCTGGAAGTTTCCGGGTCATCGTGACTTGCGTTTCTCTCTCCCACTTGCATAGGAAGCAGAAACCACCGCGACACGGGTTGGGAACCAACGCTGGGGACTAGTGGCGGCTGAGCGAGGAAGGAAACGATGGTGGAATCAACCCGATGGGACGGCCAACGCGATGTGCGCGCTGCGATTGCGGACTTAGAAGAGCGCTTACCAGAGAGTCTTCGCGACTTGGCCTGGCTGGCCATGAACTATCGCTGGTCCTGGCACCCCGATGGGCCCGGGCTGTTCGCGACGATTGACGCGGAGTTGTGGGAAACGCTCAAGGAAAATCCGCGCGATCTACTTTGCCTTGCTCCCCGCGCCCGCTTGCGCGCCCTAGCGCAAGACCCCGCCTTTGTACAACGCCTGGCGGCTGTGGCTGAGGCCTGCCGCAAGGACTTTTTACGGCCCTCGTACCCAGGCATCCCGACGGATCAACCGGTGGCCTACTTCTGCGCCGAGTTCGGCTTCCATCCCTCGGTGCCGATTTACAGTGGTGGACTGGGTGTGCTCGCGGGTGACATCCTCAAAACCGCTTCGGACCTCGCTCTGCCAATGGTCGGCGTGGGAATCTTCTACCGCCAAGGCTATTTTCACCAGCGGCTCGACAGTTGGGGTTGGCAACACGAGTACTGGATCGATCTCAGCTTCCGTCGCCTTCCGACCGTATTGGTTACGGGCCAGGACGAAAAACCCATCCTCGTCTCGGTGCCGATCAACGGTCGGACCGTCTTCGCCCGTATCTGGCGCATCGATGTGGGCCGTACGCCGTTGTACTTGCTCGATACCGATCACGACGCCAACGAACCGATCGATCGCTGGATCACATCTCGGCTCTACGTGGCAGACCGCATGATTCGCTTGGCTCAGTACGCCATCCTCGGCATCGGTGGTGTGCGCGCTCTCGATGCGATGGGCATCACTCCCAGTGTCATTCACTTGAACGAAGGGCATGCCGCACTTGCCACATTTGAGCGGTTGCGCCAACGCCTCGAGCGAGGAAAGCCGCTCGATGCCGCACTCGCGGAGGTGCGGAGCCAAGCCGTTTTTACCACCCACACACCCGTGCCCGCCGGAAACGAGGGCTATCACGAACAAGAGTGGGGAGCGGTACTGGGAAGCTATTTGGATCGCCTGGGAATACCCAGACAGACGTTCTTCGATTTCGGTCGAGTGGCGCCGGGGAATCCTCACGAGGCGGTAAACATCACGCCACTTGCGCTGCGGACCACAAAGCTAGCCATTGGCGTGTCGCGTAAGCACGGCGGAGTCTCGCGCGCCCTGTGGCACCCCTTGTGGCCCGACCGCACTGTCGAAGAGGTACCGATTCGTCATGTGACCAATGGCGTGCACGTCCCAACGTGGATGGGCCCTGAAATGCAAAGTTTGTTTCGACGCCATCTTGGCGAGCAGTGGCTCGAACATCTGCACGAACCGAACTTCCTCGAGCGGCTCGCCACCATTCCGGACGAGGAACTGTGGAGCGCACGGAACGCCCAGCGCAAGTATCTCGTCGACTACGTGCGCGCGAAATCCGTCCGTGACCGCCTGAGTCGCGGCGAACAAGCCGATTACACGCGCGCTGCATGGGAAACCTTTTCTCCCGACTCCCTCACCATCGGATTTGCCCGCCGAGTGGCTGGGTACAAGCGTTTCTATTTACTCGCTCGGCTCACCGAAAACGGCATCCTGCAAACCTTGGAAAATGCCCACACTCCGTTCCAGCTTGTCCTTGCTGGCAAAGCTCATCCTGCGGATCACGAAGCCAAGGAAGACTTGCGAAATCGCTTCCAACTCAAGCACTCACCGGAAATCAGCAAGCGCGTGGTTTTTCTCGAAGATTACGACCTCGCCATTGCTCGCGTCCTCACGTGGGGCGTCGATCTCTGGCTCAACCTGCCCCGTCCGCCGCTGGAAGCTAGCGGAACGAGCGGAATGAAAGTGGCGCTGAACGGTGGCCTGAATCTCAGCGTCCTCGACGGGTGGTGGGACGAGGCATTCGACGGCGAGAACGGGTGGGGAATTCGCTCACCAGAGGCTGACCCCCACACCCAAGATGAACACGATACCCGGGTTCTGGCAGAGTTGCTCCAGCATGAGGTGATTCCGCTGTTTTACGAGAGAGACGCTACCGGCCTCCCCCGTCGCTGGCTGGCGAAAGTGAAGCGCTCACTGCGCACATTGGTCGGTCATTTCAGCGCCAACCGGATGCTTCGGGAGTATGTGGCCTTACTCTACACGTAAGGCTTGCGCCGGAGGAGGCACGTTCCGTTAGCCCCGGTTATTGCCTGGCAAGGCGCCCCGCATCACGGCAAAGCTGACGCAACGCATCGCGATCCAAGCCGTGGTAATAGCCGCGAATCTCTAGGTTACGGCCGACCAGTACGAAGCGTTCGCTGTGCACGATCGGTTCTTCCGCGCGGGCATTATTCTCTTGCACGGCCAGACGGAAGCCGTTCGTGACTAACCCGTACACGGCATCACGATCTCCCGTCAGAAACGACCAGCGCGGCGTTACGGCTCCCCGCTCCTCTGCATATCGTTGCAAAACTTCAGGAGTATCATGGCGGGGATCTACGCTAAACGACACGAGCTCCACGGCACGAGCCGCCTCGCAGTTGTCTGCGAACCAACGCAGGTGCTCGGTCAGCGCCGGGCACACGCCACGGCAGCGAGTGAAAATGAAGTTCGCCACCCACACTCTGTTCCGCAAATCCACCGATCCGAATGGCTTTCCGCGGGCGTTTACGAGCGAAAATTCCGGCAATTGACCTAGGACCGGCGGCGGTGGCTGCATCCACTCGCGAATGCGTTTCAGGCCAACCACAAGCGGTACGGCGACGGAGACGAGGAAAAACGCCAACGCCAATAAGCGTTGCCAACGGGAAAGCGTCATATCGCCACAACATGGCGAATCAGGACGAGCGCTTCAAAGCAGCGGTGGCAAGTGCCGCGCGCACACCAAAGTATGCTGGCTTCGGCCTCCAGGATTCATCGAATGGTAGCGGCCAGTCGGTGATCCCGAGGAAATCACGAATCCAACTGTAACGGTCGGAAAGCCCCCAAAAGGTCACTCCCGTGCATCGCGACACCCTCGTGCAGGCTTCGACTACCTGCCGGTAATAATCTCCCTGGAACTCCAGCCGGCCCGGCAAATCCCCGACAGGAAACAAAAGGGTAACGTCGAGCTCCGTCAACTCGACATCGAGGCCCAGGTCCGAAAATCGTCGCAGCGATGCCTCCACGGTGCGGCTGTCTGGATACTGACCCATTGGGATCAGACCCAGGTGTGCCTGGAAGCCGACACCGTCGAGCGGAACTCCCGCAGCAAGCAACTCCTGCACAAGTGCAAAGAAGCGGTCTTGGCGCGGCCCTGGTGCCTCAATTCCGTTCTCGTTCAAGAATAGCTTCGCCTCGGGATCGGCCGCCCGCGCAAGATGGAATGCCTCCGCAATGTATCCGGGACCGAGCAAGCGCCGAAACACGTTGTCGTCCAGTCCGTCCTCGGTCGGCGGCTCCCCCATTGCAGACAGAGGCTCGTTGAACACGTCCCACTGGGCAATGCGGCCACGCCAGCGGCCCACAACGGCGGCTATGTGACCCGCCAGCAGAGTGCGCAACACGTCAGCCGTCGGCGCATTTTCGACGTAAGGGGGTAGCTGCATCGCCCCCCCAGACGAGGGTGTGCCCGCGCAGTCTCGCCCCGATGGCATCCGCTAGAGGGACAACTGCGTCCGCGGCAGCAAAGCTGTACACGCTGGGCAGCGGGTGAATTGGCTCCCACTTCATCGCGTTCTCAGCGGTCAGCGAGTTCAGCTCACGTTGCAGTAACCAAGCATGACTCGCGTCCGCCGCGACCTCCTCTGGCTCCACCGCCGCACCAATGAACATGCCGATCTCGTCCCCTAAGTTGCGGAGGCTGCGTGATGTGGCCTCGCCAATCACTCCCCCCGCAATGCGGAACAAAACTTCAGCAGCCTCCTGAGGAGTTGCTAAGCCCGCGCATTGCAAGGGGAAGGTCCGCGCTAGTCGTAGCTGCGTGCGGGCTACAACTCTTCTCCGAGCTTCGAGTGCCCCAGCACGCCGGCGCACAAACGCCCGCTCGCTCAACACCGCACGGGCACAATTTCCCGCTAAGGCGGCAAGCAAACGGCTCCGGCACACGTCGCTCGCCGGCAAGTCACTGGCACCTGCGCTCACGGCGGCTGCTAGCCTCTGCCACAGAGCGTCCAACTCCGCAGTGGTTGCGGCACAACGGCCGCTACCATCCAGCGCTTCCGCAGCATTCCACGCCCGCTCCAGTCGGCTGAACGCCTCAGCCAGCCGAGTGTCACGTCGCGCGGCATCGTGGTCCGAGATGAACCGCGACTCCGCAGCGAGTACACTCCGGCAAGCACGTGCCGCCGCGGCGATCTTTCGTGCAGCGCACACCACTTCTGGCGGCTCGGCGGCTCCCACCGCGCTTGCCATCGCACCCAATGTAAGAAGTACAACGAGCAGGGAGCGCTCCATAACGCGCCCCCACATTCTGAACCAAGAACGGAGCGAAGCAAGCAAAACTGTTAATGCTCTGGTGCGGACGTACCGACCAGAGCGAGTGGTTGTGGAAGTGCCCTCAGATCAGCCGATGGCCCCCGCACTCAGCGGGATTCGGTTAAATCGGGACCGCCTCCCGCTCGATGCTTGCAAGCAAAGGATGGCCTGCAGCACGGGCGCGTTCAAGTTCCTCTGGAGTGAGTACGATCGGCTCGATGGGGAGGTCGGTTCGCCGCAAAATCTCCCCGATCCGCTCGACCATGCGCCCAGGAATTCTTCCTACGATCAGTAAATCGATGTCGCTACCCTCGTGCTCTTCCCCGCGTGCGAATGAGCCAAAAATGTACACCTGCTCGACGTTCAGCTCGCGGCGCAAGACGGCGGCAAGCTCTCTCAGCCTGGCCAAAATCTCTTCACGTGCTCGAGGATCGAGTGAGCAAACTCGATGCACTGTTCTGCGTCCTTTTTATCGTAATACCTGGCCGGGGGAACTTCTTGGTCGAGGCCATTGGGATAGCGGGTGGCAATGTAGTACTGGTCGAGAAATCGGCAGGCATCGTCGAGCTGTGCAAATGCCGGGTGCTCCCCCGCGCATTCCTCTCGGAGGCGGCGTAAACTGTGCGTGATAATCGAGGTGCGCCCGCGACCGTAAAGAAACGCTTTGAGCGCCTTCTCTCCCGCCTGTTGTGCCTGAAAACACGCCCATTCGTAGTGCCTTGCCGCAGCGCTGTCCTGCGCAGCAGCAAGGTCGGCCTCAGCCTGTTCGAGCCATGTTCGCGCAATCTCAGCCCGGCCAGTCATGCATGGGAGGTTGGCACGGAGTGGCGCTCGCGTGCAAGCCAGCCGAGCTTGCTCCCTCAACCGCGGTTCAGGGCCAGCCGATCGTCATCGTTTTTCGCAAGGCCACATGGCACAGGATGCTGCCCGCCAAGCAAGATCATGCCTGCCGTCGTTCAAGTCCACGGGCAGATTTACACCCGCCGGTTCGCTGACTCGGCACTTCTCAAGGAAGGAGCCACCGGCGATCGAAAGCCATCGCACCCAAAACCAAGGGCAGGTATATCAGCGAAGCGAACAATAATGCACGGGCACGGTCCCGTGAAGGTTGGTGTGCAAACGCCACGCTCACGGCGACAAACCCAAGGCCTGTCAACACGGCCGTGCCCAAGTACAGCCACCCTGTCATCTCCAGCGGCGTTGGCAACAGAGCCACCAGCGCAAGGGCAACCGTGTGCATGACTGTTTGCCGGGCAGTGACCTCTGTGCCCGCCTCCACAACGGGCAACACCTTCAAGCCGGCCGCTGCGTATTCGTCGCGATAAAGCTGGGCAATCGCTAGCGAGTGCGGGAGCTGCCACAAAAACAGCATCGTGAATAAAACTCCAGCTTCCACACCCACCGTCCCCGACGCCGCGGCCCAACCAGTCACTGGTGGTAACGCACCAGGGATCGCCCCTACGATCGTGCAAAGTGGCGAGCGCCGTTTGAGCGGGGTGTACAAACCCAAGTAGGTCACAATGGTCAGCGCCGTGATGGCCGCTGGGAGCGAACCCACAGTGAGCGCAAGCCAGAGAACCCCAATCACGCTGAGCGCGACACCGTAGACGGTGGCCTCGATTAGGCTTAAACGTCCCTCCGGTAAGGGACGCTGACTAGTCCGAACCATCAGCGCATCTGTGTCGCGCTCTAAGACCTGGTTTAACGCCAGCGATCCCGTGGCTGCCAAGGCAGTCCCCAAAATTGTTGGCCATAGAAGAGCCAGATCGCTCGACTCGTGAGCGCCGAGATAAAAACCCACTGCCGTGGTGACCAATACCAGGAACATCAAGCGGGGCTTGCCCAGTTCGATGTAGTCCAACACACGGCGAGCTAGCCGTGCGGCGCTAATTGGCTCCGCTCGACTGGAAGGGGTTAAGTCCATGCCTTGCTGGCCTCCCCGAGCGACCAACCCGAGCGTACCCACAACCACCGTACGCGAGCGAGCCGCAAAGCGAACACGAGACTACTACCCCACACCAAGGTTCCCGTAATTCGGTGAGCGGCAAGTAAACTCAGACCAACTCCGTACGGCAACCGCAAATGCAGGTCTGTAAAATGCCAGAGATACGCCATCAATCCCAGGCTCAACTGCAAGCTCACGAGCCCAGCCAAAGCAAATGCAGGCGTGCGCAACTCCGCCACCTGCGGCACAACGCGCATAACCCACACCAACACTGCAACGGTCAAGACCGCAACGAGACACGCTAGGAAGATATGCTCCCACACGGCTTGGCCCCGATGGGTGAGAAATGCCCCCAAAACAAGTTGCGCGTAAACCGCCGCCGGCAACGCCATCCGCAAAAATGCTGCAAACCACGAGGACTCAACCATTCCAGCCTTCTGCTCGAGCCGATCCCAACTCGGGCTGGTGACGACCCACAAACCAACAAGCAGCCCGAAAAACGCCTGCGCAAAACACCCGTGTACAACGGCGAGTCCGTGTTCGAGCAACACAACCCGCATCCCGCCGAGCACTCCCTGTACAATCACGGCCGCAACCGCTCCGAGGGCCAACCACCGGACCCACGACCGCTGTTCCCAACGCCATGCAGCCACCGCCAAAATGATCGTCAGGAACCCCACCACGCTTCCCAACAAGCGATGCGAGTGCTCGTACAAAACACCTCCGACCCATTGCGAGGGCGGGTAAGTGAACATGTTGTACCCAAAAGTTGTGGGCCAATCTGGCACCGCCAGGGCGGAGCCGGTGTTCGTCACCAGCCCTCCGAGGGCCACAAGCGCAAGCGTCGAGCCAACCGCGGCGGTGCAGATCCAGTGCAACCTACGTTGCAGACTCATCACCTGTTTTTCAGGCCTCACACTGCCTCTCCTCTAGTAAGCTCGCGTACCATCGCAAAACCCGGGGACGAAGAAAACCCTTCACCTTCTTTCCGAAACGCGGCCTGCAACAATCGTGCGCTCGGACCGCTGCTTTTAAAGCAATTCAGGCCAATCGCCCCTTTTCTCGCTTTCGCGAATCCATCGGATGTCATGGCTCCGGATAGAACCGCCCGTTCGTTCCGACCGGCGCTTACCAGGAGCCCTTCTCGTGCTCGGAAACGCTCGGCACTTTCTCGCTGCCTCCCGCAGCACCCGGGCAGCCCCAACCGTGCAGCGCATGGCCGCGGCCATCGGCTGCTGGCCGGGCTGCTCTCCCGGCTGCGGCGCTTGGGCTCATGGAGGTTGTAACCCTTTCAATCGGACTTTGCGGTACTCGTGGCGAGCCGACCGTAAAGCTCGCTGAGGCTCCGCAGCCGCTGCCATACGGCGTCGGTAAGCTGGCCCGGCTCCAGGCGCCAACGCCAATTCCCTTCTGCCCGGCCAGGGTAATTCATGCGCGCTTCGGAGCCGAGGGACAGCAGATCCTGCGCGGGCACAATGAACGTGTCCGCCACGGAACCCATGCCCAAGCGAATCAAGTCCCAGGCGATGTCGCGACCGGAGCGGCCGAGGTAACGTCGCGCATAGCGACGCTCGGCTGGCGGCGCACTACGGAACCAGCCGACGGTCGTATCGTTATCGTGGGTTCCGGTGTAGACGATAAAGTTGGCAGTGTAGTTGTGAGGCAAGAACCGATTGCTTGCATCCGATGAGAAGGCAAACTGCAAAACCTTCATCCCCGGTAGGTCGAATTGCTCGCGCAGGGCATCCACCTCGGGCGTGACCGCCCCCAGATCCTCTGCCACCAGCGGCAACTGACCCAAAGTTTTGTTGAGCGCAAGGAGAAAATCCGCGCCTGGACCTGGAAGATAGCGGCCCGTTTCAGCAGTAGGGGCACCGGCCGGGATTTCCCAGTACCGCACAAAACCGATGAAATGGTCGATCCGAATGAGATCTACGAGCTCGAGAGTTGCGCGGATCCGATCGATCCACCAGCGGTAGCCATCGTCCGCCATGCGCTGCCAGCGGTACAACGGATTCCCCCAGAGTTGCCCGGTAGCGCTGAAGTAATCCGGCGGGACACCAGCAACAACTGTTGGCTTGCCACGTTCGTCGAGAAAGAACAGCTCTGGATGCGCCCAAACGTCAGCGCTGTCGTAAGCGACGAAAATTGGCACGTCTCCGAAAATTCGCACCCCGCGGGTGTGGGCGTAGCTGCGCAAGGCCTGCCACTGCTCGAAAAAGAAAAACTGCCACGCGGTGTATGTGTCGATCTCGCCGCGCAGTCGGTCACGCCAACGCTGCAATGCAGCCGTGTCCCGGGCAACGATGTCGGCATCCCATTCGCTCCAAACCTTCCCGCCGAACACGTCCTTGAGCGCAGAGAACAGCGCATAATCCTCGAGCCACCAGGCGGCACGTTGGCAAAAGCTTTGGTAGCGCTCCAACAGCGCTCCTTGCGCGGAGCGCAGCCGCTCGGCTGCTCGCCGCAGCCAAGTCCGTTTCCACGGGATCAGGCGCCCGAAATCCACCCGACTGGCAGGAAACGCAGGCACTGGCTCCAGGTCATTCTGTGAAAGCAGTCCCGCTGCCATCAAATCCTCGGGCGAAATCATCCAAGGATTTCCAGCAAAGGCGGAAAAGCACTGGTAGGGCGAATCGCCGAATCCCGTGGGCCCCAGCGGCAAGATTTGCCACCAACGTTGCCCCGCGGCGGCGAGGCAGTCGACCCACTCCCGTGCCGCCGGACCGAGGTTACCGATTCCAAACCTGGAAGGCAAACTTGTTGGGTGCAGGAGCACTCCGCTAGCGCGCGGCAACCTCATGCTCGTCTCCTGTCGTCGCCCAATCCTGTGCCCGCGCCGCTACTGCGGAACGTAGCTTGCCGCTAACGCACAAAACGCCTCGACCTCCCGCTGTACCCAGTGCTCGTCGCGCCCCAGTTCTTTCGCCATCAAGCGAGCCACGGTCGGAGCCATGGCCATTGCGGCGCGCGCGTTCAAAAACGTGGCGCGCAACCGCCGCGAGAGCACGTCTTCCACCGTCCGTGCAAATTCGTGACGAACTGCCCACACCACCTGCACCGCCCGATACGGCAGTGCCGGATGCAAGAATTCGCCCAGTTCGGGAGCAGCGAGCATCAGGCGCTGCAATACCACGGCGTCCGACCCATACGGAGCGAGGTCACCGAACCGCTCGGCGTTGAGGTGATAACCGTGCAAGTTGAGCACGCGCGTCACGCACGGGCGTTCCTCTAGCTCGGCAAGCATGGCTGCGTGATTCACACAGTCCTCGGCCATGTTTCGGTACGTCGTCCACTTCCCTCCAGTGATCGTGAGCAAGCCGTTCTGATCGACGTGAATCTTATGGTCGCGCGACAACGCCGCCGTGGACTTACCGTTGCCCGAGCGCACCAGCGGTCGGATACCAGCAAACATGCTGAGTACGTCGTCGCGCGTCGGCGCTTTATGAAGGTAAAGTGCCGCCGTGCTCAAAATGAAGTCGATTTCCGCCGCTAAGGGGCGCGGCTCAGGGCTGACTTCTGAGATTGGTGTGTCGGTCGTGCCAATTAGCGTGTGACCGCACCACGGGATCGCGAAAAGAACGCGGCCATCGCTCGTATGTGGCACCATGATGGCTACGTCGGAGGGCAGAAACGAGCGGTCGAACACGAGATGAATGCCCTGACTCGGGGAGATCAGCGGCGACGCATTGGGATCCGCGAGGCGGCGGACCTCATCGACAAACGGCCCCGCGGCATTGACGACAACCTTCGCCTGTACTGGAAACTCTTCTCCGGTCTCGGCATCGCGGGCCCGCACGCCGCGCACGACACCGTCAGCCCCGCGTTCGAGCGCGACGACACCGCAGTGATTCAAGATCACCGCCCCTTGCTCCGCCGCCGTCTGTACCAGCGCCACGAGGAAGCGCGTATCGTCGAACTGGCCGTCATAGTACAGCACGCCACCGCGCAGACCTTCCCGCCGAATCGTCGGCAAGAACTCCAACGTTCTTTCCTTCGAAAGATTGCGCGACTTACCGAAACCGTAGCGGCCCGCCAGCAGGTTGTAGACCCGCAAGCCGGCACCGTAAAACGGTCCTTCCCACCAAGCGTAAGTGGGAACGACAAAGGCAAGATCGGTCACGAGATGCGGAGCGTTTTGTCGCATAATCCCCCGCTCGCGCAACGCCTCCATCACCAGCGGCACGTCACCCCGCTCGAGGTAGCGCACCCCCCCGTGTACCAACTTGGTGCTGCGACTGGATGTACCCTGTCCAAAATCCCCACGCTCGAAAAGAACAACGTCGTAACCTCGCGCGGCAGCGTCGAGCGCCACTCCGACGCCGGTCGCGCCGCCGCCAATGACAACAATGTCCCAGGGGCGACTGCGTCGCCGCACAGCGTCGAGAAGTTCTTCGCGGGATGGAAGGCGATACATCTGCACCCGACTCCAATCGGCTTGTCTAACCAAAATTTGCCTCAGCGTCACACCTGTTTCTCGCAGCCTGAACACCGAGACCTGCCATCACCCGGCAGACGCCTGGCAACGGCGCTTCTCCCCCAACGCTCGGCACGGAACAAAGCGGAAAGAAGTCGCGGGGCTTCGCTCACTATGGCGGCCACGCTCGATGGCTCACTAAATTGCCGGCAAACCTGCCGTTCGGCGATGAAGGACAAGCACCAGAACGACGTAATCGAGATCTGCCTCCACCGAGCGATCCAGGGAGATGCGCAAGCCCCCTTGAGCGTCACAACGAGAACACAACCACCGAGGGTTTGTTTCCTCGGAGCAAGCCTTCCGGAATCCAGCTCACCTAACCATCGAGTCGCCTCGCTGCGGCCTCGTCGAGAAACCAAACAAGCTCCCCGTCGTGCGGGCAAACGCCACGTGCCGGCACCTCTTCCACTGCGCCAGTGGGGCTGAACACGCGGGCCACAGCCTCGGCCTTGTCTCGGCCCGTAACCAAAAACAGCACACAGCGCGCTGCGTTGAGCACCGGGTACGTCATCGTGAGTCGGGTTGTGCGGAGCTGCGGAACGGGGTTTGCCACAACCCAGTGGCGACGCTCCTGCAGCGCCACCGTGCGAGGAAACAGCGACGCTGTGTGGCCATCGGCTCCCAAGCCCAGCAACACCAAGTCGAACCGCGGTGGGTGGCTCTTCCACTGGACGCCAAATGCGCGCGCCATTTCTTCCTCGTACGCCCGGGCCGCAGCGGGAAGGTCGAGATCCTCACCGCGCATGCGGTGAATTTGCCCAGGGGCAATCCCAAGAGGTTGGAGCAGCGCCTCCGAAGCCATGCGATAATTCGAGTCCGGATCCGTGGGCGGCACCGGGCGCTCGTCGCTCCAAAAGAAGTGCACCTGTCCCCACGTCACCATCGGGCGAAACTCATCGCCTGCCAGCATTTGGTACATTCGTTTGGGCGTACTCCCACCCGAAAGCGCAACAAACGTGGTCGCGTTGCGCGAACGATCGGCAATTTGTCGCACGAACTCTTCGGCTGCCGCACGGCTTGCGGCCTCGTGGTCGCGGGCAACGTGCACGCGGGCGGCAGTCATCCCTCTTGCATCGACTCTGTTGCCGCTCGAGGCAGCGCCTCTACCAGCGGGCGCCATCGATGCCCTTGGCGCGCGAGCATGGCATCTGCCTCCGTTGGTCCGGGGCTGCCCGCAGGATAAAACACCAGCGGCACGGCTCCCTGGGCCCAGGCTGCCTCGATCGGATCGATGATTTGCCACTGTGCTTCCACTTCATCCCCGCGGGTAAACAACGTGGCATCGCCGCGCATGGCATCGAGCACGAGCACGACATAAGCATCCGGCAGCCGCACACCAAAGGCGCGCTGGTAATCGAACTCCATATGCACGGTGCTCGTGCGCATCTCCGGACCCGGCCGCTTCGCGCCGAACGAAATCGAAATCCCCTCTTGCGGTTGGATCCGTAACACGACGGTATTCGGCTCGATGAAGTCGCGCGGCGTGCGGGCAAAGAGCGCTTGTGGCGTGCGTTTAAAGTGCACGGCAATTTCCGTCAGCGTTGCCGCCAGTCGCTTACCGGTGCGCAAATAAAAAGGCACGCCCGCCCAACGCCAGTTCTCGACGCGCAACTCCAATGCAGCGAACGTCTCGACCATGGACTGTGGGGCGACGTTCGGCTCTTCCCGGTAACCGGGAACCTCCTGACCTGCGATCGTTCCGCGGGTGTACTGCCCGCGCACGGTGCGCTGGCGAATGTCCTCGATCGACCACGGCCGAATCGCCTGAAGCACCTGTACCTTTTGGTTGCGGACCGCGTTTGCTTCGAACGCCACGGGTGGCTCCATGGCTGCCAACGTCAGGAGTTGAAGCATGTGGTTTGCCACCATATCGCGCAGGGCTCCCGCCTCTTCGTAGTAGCCCGCACGCGTGCCCACTCCGGAACTTTCCGCCGCGGTGATGGACACATACTCAACGTAATTCCGATTCCACACAGGCTCGAACAACGCGTTTCCGAAGCGAAACACCAGGATGTTTTGCACGGTGTCCTTACCCAGGTAATGATCGATGCGAAACACCTGGTCCTCGCGGAATACTCGGGTCACCTGTTGGTTCAAAGAACGCGCCTCCGCGAGGCTCCGGCCAAACGGTTTTTCCAAGACGATGCGCGCCCAACCGTTTTCATCCCGTGCCAAACCGCTGGCACCCAGCTCGTTGAGGATGGGCAGGGCGAGTGAGGGCGGGACAGAGCAGTAGTACAGGCGATTCGCTGGGCGTTGCCGCGCAAGCTCGATTTCCTGCAGCCGCCGGCTCAACTGCGTATAAGTCGCTGGATCGCCCAAGTCGCCCGAGACGAAGTGCAACGAAGGGGCAAATTTCTCCCACTGCTCGCGGGGGACGTGCGGCATCGCCGAACGCATTTGCTCCCGATACGCCGCGTCGTCGAAGTTACGCCGAGCAACGCCAATGACGTCGAAGCCCTGACTGAGACAACCCTCGCTCGCGAGGGTGAACAAAGCCGGAATCAGCTTGCGCCGCGCCAGGTCACCAGCAGCCCCAAAGATGACCACCGTGCACGGCTCCGCCGGCGGTAAATGAAACTCCGGGCACGGCTCCACCGCCGCACGAACAACGATGCTCACGGCTCGGTCCTCGCCCGAGGTTCTTGATGCCTGCCAAACTCGAAGCGCAGCGCCGACAAAACTCGGTTGGCGAACTCTGCGTTGCCGCGCGAAGCAAACCGCGAAAACAGCGCGGCAGCAAGCACAGGCACCGGCACACCTTGGCGAACGGCAGTTGCGATGGTCCACCGGCCCTCACCCGAATCGCCCACCACACCGGCAAAGGCGTCCAAGGTCTCATTCCGCGCTAAGCTCATGGCTGCCAAGTCCAGCAACCACGAACCGATCACGCTGCCCCGCCGCCAAAGCTCGGCAATCTCCGCTAAGTCGAAATTAAACCGGTATTCTTCGTGGCCAGGCACAGCCATGGACTCGGGATTTTCCGCTGGATCCTTGGAGACACACGCTCGCCGCAACAGATTGAATCCTTCTGCATAGGCAGCCATAAGGCCGTACTCGATGCCGTTGTGGACCATCTTGACAAAATGGCCAGCACCGTGCGGCCCGCAATGCAAATAGCCGTGCTCGGCCGAGCTCGTGCGCTGCCGCAGCGGATTGGCCGGTGCTGCTTCTTTACCCGGCGCGAGAGCAGCCAAAATCGGCTCGAGGCGCTGTACAACCGTGGGCTCGCCGCCCAACATCAAGCAGTAGCCGCGCTCGAGTCCCCACACGCCCCCGCTGACTCCGCAATCGACATATTCAATGCCGAGCGGTGCCAAGCGACGTGCCCGTTGGATATCGAGTTCGAAGTAAGTGTTGCCACCGTCCACCACAACATCGCCGCGTTGGAGATGGGGCAATAGCGCCTCGATCGTGGCATCCACCACATCCACTGGTAGCATCAGCCATACAACACGCGGCGGGCTCAGCTTCTCCACTAGCTCTGCCAACGAAAACGCCCCCATTGCCCCTTCTGCCACCAACTGCTGCACCGGCCCTGCGCTCCGATTGTAAACCACGCACTGATGGCCCTTACGCAACAAACGCCTGGCCATGTTTGCCCCCATCCGGCCTAAACCGACGATGCCGATCTGCATACGGTTCTCCTCGTTGTCCGTGCAACACTACTCGAACGCAACAACGTCACAGCTTCTCCCGCTGTGCCGCGCGGGTGCGGCGTTCGCGGAAGTACAAGATCCATTCGTTCGTGGAGGGGTCGTGTTGCGGCTCGGCATCACCACACAGTTCCGGGGCGATGCGCTCGGCGAGCTCCTTGCCCAACTCTACCCCCCACTGGTCGAACGAGTTGATATTCCAAACCACACCCTGCGTGAACACGGCATGCTCATACAGCGCAATCAATGCCCCGAGGCTGCGGGGAGTGAGTTTCGGCGCCATGAGAATGGTCGACGGGCGATTTCCAGGGAAAGTTCGGTGCGGCACTAAACCAGTGGCAACTCCGCGAGCTGCGACTTCCTCCGCGCTTCGCCCGAAGGCCAAGGCCTCTGCTTGCGCCAACATGTTGGCAATCAGCAGGTCGTGATGATGCTGCAGGTCCGTTTGCGGCTCGCAAAATCCGATGAAGTCGCAAGGCACCAGCACCGTGCCTTGATGCAAGAGTTGAAAAAACGAATGTTGGCCGTTGGTCCCCGGTTCGCCCCACACGACCGGCGAGGTCGACCACTCCACTGCCTCGCCCTGAATCGTGACGGACTTCCCGTTGCTCTCCATGAACAACTGTTGGAGATAGGCTGGAAAGCGCCGCAAGCAGTGATCGTACGGTACCACCGCCCAAGTTTGGCAACCGAAAAAGTTCACGTACCAGACACCGAGGAGACCGAGGAGAACCGGTAGGTTGCGATGTAAGGGGGCACTACGAAAGTGTTCGTCCATGGCGTGAAAGCCGGCGAGGAAGTCCCGAAATCCATCGGGCCCGATGGCAATCATCAGCGACAGGCCGATGGCGGAATCCACCGAGTAGCGGCCACCCACCCAGTCCCAAAACGCAAACATGTTTTCCGGCGCAATGCCGAATTCCCGCACGGCAGCCTCGTTCGTGGAAACGGCCACAAAGTGGCGGCTGATCGCGCGCACATCCCCGAGATGACTCAGCAGCCATTCGCGCGCGCTTCGTGCGTTCGTCATCGTCTCCAAGGTCGTGAACGTCTTCGAGGAGACGATAAAGAGAGTCTCCGCCGGATTCAGGTCGCGCACGGCCAACGTCAGGTCGGAGCCATCGACGTTGGACACAAAGCGCACCTGCAAGTTCGGATCGGCATAAAAGCGCAGCGCTTCGTACGCCATTGCCGGCCCCAAGTCGGAGCCGCCGATCCCGATGTTCACTACAGTGCGGATGCGCTTGCCGGAGTATCCCTTCCACGCTCCGAGCCGCACGCGCATGGCAAAATCGGCCATGCGATCCAACACCTGATGGACCTGCGGCACAACATCCTGATCGCCGACGATGAGCGAACGCGAACGCGGCAACCGAAGAGCGATGTGCAGTGCAGGGCGGAACTCAGTCGTGTTGATGCGTTCCCCGCGAAACATCGCCTCGCGCCGCCCTGGCAGACCGCACTCTTCGGCAAGTTGCACGAGGAGCCGGACTGTGTCTCGGGTGACCCGATGCTTCGAAAAATCGGCACGCCAACCCGCGGCTTCGAACGTGAGTTGGCGGGCGCGTTGCGGGTCTTCCGCAAACAGTTGTCGCAGATGGCACGCCGCTAGCTCCGCGTAGTGTCGCTCGAGCAAAGTCCAGGTTGGAGCCGCAGTCGGAAGGCGCATGCCCATACGGTCGTTCTCGCGTGGGGAAACTTACACGGCCGCACGCAGCTCCGCCTCACGGACACTCAACCGCTCAAGCAAAGCACGCCAAGACTGCTGGAAGGCTTCCGCACCCTCTTTTTGCAACCGTTCAGCGAGCGCCCCTACGTCCACACCAGCCGTCGCGAATTCTGCCAAGAGCTCTTCGGCGCCGCGGCCGTCAACCGGCAGAGGCTCTCCTACCCGACCGTGATCCACAAACGCGAGCAACGTTTCCTCCGGCATCGTGTTGATGGTGTTCGGAGCGGCCAACGCCTCGATGTAAAGGACATCGGAGGCAGCCGGATCTTTTGTTCCCGTGCTCGCCCACAGGAGTTTTTGCGGGCGCGCACCTTCCGCTGCCAAACGCTGCCAACGTTCGCTGGCAAGCAACTCGTTGTAGGCCCGGTACGTTTTCAACGCCACCGCGTAACCCAAGCGGTTGCGCAGCCGCTCCGGCACTTTGCCCAAGACCGCCTTGTCCCAGCGGCTGACGAACAGCGACGCTACCGAAGGAATGCGCGGGTCGAGCCCAGCCGCGATGCGCCGCTCGACTCCTTTCATGTATGCCTCAGCCGCGGACAGGTAGTGCTCCCAGGAAAACAGCAGCGTAACGTTCACGGGCACGCCGCGAAAAATACTCTCCTCGATCGCGGGCAGGCCGGGAGGGGTACCCGGAATCTTGATAAAGAGATTTGGCCGCTCCGCCGCCTGCCAAAGCTCGGAAGCCGCGCGGATGGTAGCCTCAGTGTCATAGGCCAGCTCAGGCGAAACTTCTAAAGAAACGAATCCGTCAGTTCCTCCCGACGCCTCGTACGCTGGCCGGAAGAGGTCTGCCGCTTCGCGCAGGTCCTCCAGCGCCAGGGCAAGGAACAACTGCTCACCGTGAAGGCCGCGGCGCATCCCCTCAGAAATCGAGGAATCGTAGTCGCGAGAGTTCTTGATGGCGTTGTCGAAAATCGTCGGGTTCGAGGTCAATCCGCTGACCCCAAACTCCTCGATGTACTTCCGCAACGTGCCTTTACGCAGCAACGAACGTGTGATTTGGTCCAGCCAAACACTTTGCCCGAGGGCGCGCAAACGATGAGTCGGGAGCATCGATCCTTCCTCCTTTCGCAAGACGGCAACTTATCCCTTTCCTGTGCTGAGAAACAGACCTTTCCGGGACGCGGCTGCTGCTGGGCTTCCGCCACCTTGAAGGGGTCTCGTCTAGCGAAGTGGTGCCCAGGCTTCATCATCATCATCATTGCCCTTGCTCTCGTTCCTCTGCTTCCACGGATTTCGCTGGCCGCTCGGCCACATGTCGTTTGGGTGGTGGTCGACTCGCTTCGTTGGGACCACGTTGACGTTTACGAACCGTCGGCTCATCTCACGCCGTCGCTTTTGCAGCGCGCCCAGTCAGCCACCGTGTTCTGGCAAGCTTACGCGCCCTCGTCGTGGACGGTCCCCTCAGTGGCGTCGTTGTTCAGTGCCAAGTATCCCTCGTTGCATGGGGCCACCCGGTTTGGCGCTGCACCTACCTTCGACGACAACTCCGCGGCATTGGCCTTCGCGCGCAGCGGCTACCGCACCTTAGCGATCTCTGCCAACGCATTTGTCGCGCGCTCCTCGATCTTTTCTACCGGGTTTGCGACGTTCGTCGACACTAAGGATCTTCTCGGACCAGACCGCAAGGGGAAGGTGCGCGCGGAAGAAGCGCTGCGGGTCTTGGACCAGTGGCTCTCGGAACACCAGCACGGGGACTCGTCCCCGCTCTTCCTTTATTTGCATCTGATGGATCCCCATTGGCCTTATGGCCCGAAAGACGAGTTTTTCTCCCAGGTACTGCCCCGTTACGGTGAGCCGGAGAGGCTGCGGAAACTCACTGGCGAACTGTACTTCGGGCAGCTTCGTTTGGATGGCAACGTCCCACCCGAGGCCCGCAACGCGGTGCGCGCCCTTTATGCCGGCGAGGTGCTGGCCACCGATCGGGCCCTCGCCGACCTTTTTGATGTGCTCGAACGCCACGGGATTGCGAAGCACATGCTCCTCATCATCACTGCGGACCATGGAGAAGAGCTCTTCGACCACGACCACATCGGCCACGGGCGCACGTTGTACGAAGAAGTCGTCCGCGTTCCTTTGCTCACCTGGTTTCCTGGGCAAAAGCAGCGGGTGGACGTCCACACCCCGGTCTCCCTGATTGACATTCTGCCAACATCATTAGAGGTCGCGGGCGTACAACGGCCGCGCGCGTCGCTCAAGTTCAACGCGATCTCGCTTGCCGGCTGTGCTCCCGCGAGCTCGTGGCTGTCTCGCATCCGGAAGTGGATCGCGCGGGAGCGCTGTGGCGAGCCCCACCGCGCGGTGTTCGCCGAGTTGCTCCCGCTAAGAGCCGCACCCGCCGCCGCGCCTAAGCACCGCGCCGCGGTCGTTCAAGGCCGGTACAAACTGCTCATCGCACTTGACAGGACCATAGCCGCATTCGGTCTCGGCAATACCCTGCAGGAGGTGGACGGTACTGTCGTACCGGCCGAACGTTTGGAGGAACTCAAGTCCGCTTGGACAGCTTTCCAAGAGCAGCTCGCGGCCGCACCTCGAGCGGTTCCCATCGTCACCCCAGATGCTGCCACACGCGAGCAACTCCGTGCGCTAGGCTACGGCGATTGAACGCCACGAGCGCGGTAACGGCGTTGCTCCTCTGAGCTCCGCTCGGTACAAGCCGGCGGGTGAGTGACTTAGGCCGGTATGACATAGCGGTGATTGGGGCGGGAATTGTGGGTTTGGCGACCGCGCGCGCCTTGCAACGTTTACGCCCGCAAGATCGCATCCTCGTGCTGGAGAAAGAACGGACGGTTGCGGCGCACCAAACTGGTCACAACAGCGGCGTGATTCACGCCGGGATCTATTACAAGCCGGGCTCTTTGAAGGCGAAGCTGTGCGTGGACGGCGTACGCAAGATGAAGGCGTTTTGTGCCGAGCACGGAGTGGCCGTGGACGAATGCGGAAAAGTCGTGGTTGCCACGAACGACACCGAAGTGCCCCGCCTCGAGGAGTTGTTCCGGCGTGGCCAGCAAAACGGGGTGCCCGGCCTGCGCTTGATTGGCCCGCAGGAGCTCCGAGAAATTGAGCCCCATGCGAGCGGCGTCAAAGCAATCCACTCTCCTGGAACCGCAATTGTTGATTTCGCCGCGGTCGCGCGCGCAATTCGGAGCGAGATCGAAAGCCAAGGGGCACTGGTGCAACTGGGCGCCCGGGTGGTTGGGGGAGCAGTAGAACAAAACGAAGTAGTGCTCGACACCACGGCGGGCTCCTGTCGCGCCCGCTTGGTGGTGAGCTGCGCCGGTCTTTACGCGGACAAGGTGGCTACACTCTTAGGGCACAAACCAGACGTTCAAATTGTTCCTTTTCGTGGAGAATATTATCGCTTGCGGCCGGACCAGCAGCTTGTTCGGGCGCTCATTTACCCTGTACCCGACCCCCGCTTTCCCTTCCTCGGAGTGCACTTTACGAAGCGAATTAATGGCGAGTATGAAGCTGGTCCCAACGCCGTGCTGGCGTTTGCTCGGGAGGGATACAGGCTCCGGCAAGTGGCTTGGGGGGAGCTGGTCGAGGCCCTGCGCTTTCCCGGGTTTCGTCATCTCCTGATCCGCCACTGGCGCACAGCACTGGGAGAACTTTATCGTTCCGCGAGCAAGCGTGCATTTTGCCGCGCCCTGCAAAAGCTCGTACCCGAAGTGCGCCCTGAAGACTTACTTCCTGGGGGAGCCGGCGTCCGCGCCCAAGCAGTGGCTGCTGACGGCAGGCTAGTCGACGACTTCTCCATCGTTATGGCAGCACGGGTCGTGCACGTGCTGAACGCGCCCTCCCCGGCGGCAACAGCATCGCTTGCGATTGGCGAGTACATTGCCCAGCGGATCGCCACGGAATACGGCTGGGATATGCCCAACAACGCGGCCAACCCAATCACGGCAGCGTAGTACCCAGCCGCCGTTGACCATCGCCTGACGAGATTCCGCGAGCGATCAGGGCCGCAGCTACCCGAATACCCGCAACCCGCGCGCACACACTCGTTGCTAGCGGTTCGATGCCTGAGGACCCTCTCCTTTCGGAATGAGAGAAACCTGGATCACTGGAGGGTCGAGTTCGTAAAAGGCCCCGCTGGACAAGTCGACCAGCATGCCCAGCACCATGCCGCCGGCCAATAGGTTCCAATAAACCTGGTTGTTCGTCCGGCGGCTGATTTCTCGCTGGGCAGGCTCGTAACCGTCTTTCTCGATGGTCACGCGATACGAAGTCTTGCGCGAAAGTTCCACGGTGGCTGGCGTCGTCACCTCCCGCACACCAATTTTGGCCACTGCCCCTGGCGGGTCTGAAACAATCTGCACCCGTTGGGTCGGGCCAGAAATCAGTGTGGCGCAGCCACTCAGGATAAACCCTAGGACCGCATATAGCCCTTTCTCAATGCGTGGTTTCACAACTGAGCCTCCTTCCTACTGTTGATTTTGCGCTACCGGTGCCGCTGGCACCGGAACCGACGCGAACAATGCGGTGAGCTTGTTTGCGACATCCTGCAGCCCCGCGTTGATGATCGGGGCAAAGTCATCCTCCCCCGGAGCGTTCAATGCCCCTGCACGCCCTCCCTCTCCCGCGTAGGAACCAAGAACCGTGCGGCGCATCAGAAGGCGGCCGTCACAGTCCGAGACAATGACCCGCAAAGGTAACTCCACATGCCCCCGCGCTCCCTCCCGAAAACCCGTATCCCATCCCATGGCGAGCGTAGGACGCGCCGCCCAGTCCACCCGCACGAGAACGGAAGATGACTCCGCGCAGCGCTCTCCCTCGAATACGCGCGCGAAACTTACCTGGGCGGCCCGACGAATCGTTTCCCTTAAAGAGGGCCCATAGGATACCGTGAGGTGCACCTTGCCCAAGGTGGCGTATGCGAACGCGGTTTCATACGTTCCTTCGCTTAAAGAGGGGTCCACCCACAGTGTGACAGCAACCGGCTTCCGGTCGCCCACCCTTTGTGCATCCCCCGGGGACACCGGGACACGGACCGGCTTCGTGCAGCCCATGAGTCCAAGGAGCCCAGCCAGCCCCCAGTGAACGCAGGACAACACCATTCGTCTCCCCCAATTGTCCCCGGAGCCGTAGTTCAAGGCGCTTTTCTTGGGCATCTGCTCCTGCCTCCTGCTCATATGGTTCTTCCTGCGGCCAAATTCCCGAATCTAAAACCTTGCCAACTCGACTGACCTTGAGTTCTCAGGCGCTTTCCCCTTGGAGCAGGGTTGAGCCACTCACTCTGAGTGAGCGGGCCACTCACTTTGATTCGGGGACCCATCACTTTGATTCAGGGAAGAACCCGGAAACGAGGGTGCGCTGGCAATCGATGCCAGGCGGATGAACTCTCCAAACAGGACATCGAGTCACTCTACTCGCCCGGCCGGGTCACCTGAGCTCTCCACCTTCCCAAGGCACCGAACTGGCAAAGGTCGCCGCATCCCAGGCCACTCGCCTGATTTGTGCTTGGTTCTCTCCATCCCGCTCACCCAGGTTCGCCTGCTTGCATCCGGGTAGAGAGCTGCCAGGATGGGCGGGTCCGCAATGGAACTCTACCTCGTCGACGGCACTTACGAGCTGTTTCGTGCCTACTATGGAGCGCCCCGTCGGCAAGACCCTACCGGAGCTCGGGAGGTTGGCGCCGTCCATGGCATGCTGGCGTCGCTCCTACCGTGGCTGGCCACCCTCCGCGGCCAGGCCATCGCTGTGGCGACGGATCATGTGATCGAGTCCTTCCGCAACCACCTGTACCCCGGCTACAAGTCCAGCGCGGGGGTGCCACGCGAACTTCTCGATCAGTTCTCGCTTGCCGAGGATGCCCTGCGAGCGCTCGGGCTTGCCGTGTGGCCGATGGTGGAATTCGAAGCCGATGATGCGATGGCGACTGCCGCAGCGCGATTTCGCGCCGCCGCCGAGCGCACGCTTCTTGTGTCCCCCGACAAGGACTTCGCCCAGTGTGTGCGCGGCCAACGCGTGATCGTGTTCGATCGCCACCGCGACCGCTTGACGGATGAAGCCGCAGTCGTGGCACGGTTCGGTGTTTACCCGGAGAGCGTGCCCGATTGGTTGGCCCTGGTGGGTGATCCGGCAGATGGAATCCCAGGCATACCTGGCTTTGGTCCCCGCAGTGCAACCGCGGCTCTGCAAGTCTTTCGCCACCTCGAGCACGTGCCGCTCGACGCCACACGCTGGCCTCGGACGCTGCGCAACAAGGAGCAACTTGTGCAGAACTTACGGATCCACTGGAGCGAAGCGCTGCTGTTCAAGACCCTCGCCACGCTGCGGGTTGACGCACCACTCCCCCAAGTTCGGCTCGAGGAGCTTCGCTGGTTAGGTGTTGATCATCGCCGCTTCCAGCGATTTTGTGCGCAGTGGGGATTCAAAAAACTCGCCCAGCGAGCGCAATCGTTGTTTCCGGCGTAACCGAACCGCGGCCTCTTCGTTCCGACTCAGCAGTTAGTTGCCCAGCGTTTGCAGCTTCTGCTTGGCCTGCTCCGCTTCTTCGGTGCGCGGGTACTCGCTGACGATTTTTTGAAGCACCAACTTGGCGTCGGTAGTCTCTCCGTTTGCAGCAAAGGCGTCGGCCAACAAAAGCAAGGCGGCCGGCGCTTTATCCCCTTTTCGGTAACGGAGCATCACTTCCGTGAGCTCGGTAACTGCTTTTGCGTACTCCTTTTGGTTGAAGTAACAAGCGCCGATCCAGTACTGAGCGTTATCCGCCAAGTCGGAGTTCGGGTTTTTCCGGATGAAGTCGCGCAATCGTGCGGTTGCTTGCGCACATTGGCCCTGACGAACTAGCGCCAACCCCTCCAGCAAGTCGGACGCACCAGACTTGCCTTGCAGTGCCGCCTCTTCCTTCGCGAGCGCGGCTTCGAACGGGCTCAACGGTCGCGGTGGCGGTGCAGCCGTGCCTGGCACTGCTGCCACCTCCCCACCTGTTGGCGGCACACCCGCTGGAGGCGGCGCCGGCACGCCCGCCAATGCGCGTGCTTGTTCCAACGCGGTAATGCGCGCATCGAGCTCGGCCAAGCGCTGTTGCAGGTTGGCGGGGACGCTTCCCGGACGGCCTCCGCGGGAAATGTCCGCAACTTCCTGCCGCAAAATGTCCAGGCGGCGGCGCATGCCCTCGATGGCTACGTTCTGGTCGGCAACGAGCGCACGGAGCTCACGCTGATCCCGTTGGATCTTGTCGACTTGGGCGCGGGTGGCGCAGCCTGCGCCCAACACACACCCTGCGGCAACCAGTAGCCCTCGAACAATCAATCGTTTAGGAACCGGCACTTCAGTCGCCCAACAAAACAAAATGCGCGCGCCGGTTCTTGGCCCAGCACTCTTCCGTGTGTTCCGTGCAGAGCGGAAGTTCCTCGCCGTAGCTAATCGTGGTCATCCGTTCAGGCGCGATGCCTAGACTTACGAGGTAATCCTTCACTGCACGCGCTCGCTTCGCACCGAGGGCAAGGTTGTACTCAACCGTGCCGCGCTCGTCACAGTGGCCCTCAATCTCCACCTTTTCGCGCGGGTTATCCTGCAGCCAGTCGGCATTTTCTCGCAAGATAGCACGCGCCTCATCGTCGAGCTCGTAGGAGTCGAAGGCAAAGTGAACATCCTTGAGTGGACCACTATCGGCGGCAGGTTTCTCACCAGCTTTGAAGCGCTCGAGGCTGCCAGCCGTATCGATGCCGCGCTCCTCCAAGCCCGCGCCTTCACCGGCCGCACCCGGCGCTTTCTTGCGCCCTGGGCATCCGGGCAGCACGACAACCAGTGCCAATGCGGCCACGATCAGCACGCGGCTAGCCATTATGCTCCTCCTCCCCGCGAAGTCCACAGGATCCGCTCCATCGTTCCGAGCCTTCACTCCAGCCACCGAGACCAGGCCGGACTGGTATCATCACCGCCCCCATGAGTCAATTGAACTTGGCTCATCCCTTGGGCATCCATCACGTACAGCTTCTTCCGGCCCGTGCGGTTGGAACTGAAAACGATGTAACGGCCGTCGGGCGACCAACTCGGGTCCTCATTGTTGCCAGCAGCCTGCGTAAGCTGCCTCAAATCGCTGCCATCCGGTCGCACCGTGAAGATGTTGAATCCACCCTCGTACCGCCGCACAAACGCAATGCGATCTCCCTTCGGCGACCAAGTCGGCGCGGTGTTGTAATCACCCTCGAACGTGATGCGACGCACACCAGTGCCGTCGGCATTCATCACATAAATTTGGGGAGTGCCCGAACGGTTCGAGCAAAAGGCAATTTGCCGACCGTCCGGCGACCAAGACGGCGAGACATCGATGGCCCAGTGGTCCGTAAGTTTTTGAAGTAGTTCCCCGGTGCGGTCGAGCAACACGATTTCAGAGTTCGCACCTTCCTCCAAGGTCATCGCGATGGTCGAACCATCAGGCGAAAACCGACCGCCGAGGTTCAACCCGGCGCGACGCGACAAAGTCAGCTCCCGACCGCTCAAGGTGTCGAGCAGAAACAAATCCGGGTTGCCTTTCTTGTACGACGTGTAGAGGAGGTAGCGAACATCAGGGGACCAGGACGGCGACACGGTGATGCTTTGCGCCTTTGTGACCTGCTGCAGGTCGCCGCCATCCAAGCTCATCGTGTAGATTTCCTTGAAGCGTCCATCGCGGTTCGACACGAAGGCGATGCGCGAGTCAAACGGCCCGCGCTCGCCCGTGAACTGGAGCATAATCTCATCAGCAAAACGGTGCGCCATGCGCCGCAACAAATCTGCTGGGCCACGGTAGCGCCGCCCCACGAGCTGCCGGCGCTGCGCCACGTCAAACAACTTCGCTTCGACGGTCAGGATGTCTCCCTCGAGTTGGAACGTACCTTTGACCAAACCCAGCGCCCCAATCGCGGCCCAACTGTCGAAATTGATGTTTTCCGCCTCAGTCCCAGAGGTCTCGGGTTGCTCAATGTGAGCGGAGCGGTCAATTAAGCGAAAATAGCCCGATAAGACCAAGTCGCGCTCGAGAATGTCTGCAAAGCGCGTCCCTAGTTCACGCCCGACCGTTGTGTCCGACAAGTTGCGGAGCGGCGAGACCGCAATTGGGTAGCTCCGTGCCCCCGGGCCGAAAATCGTTCCTCGCACTTGTGCGCGCGCATCCCCAGGCGCGAGCAGGAAAACAGCAACCGCAATCCACCACGTACCGAGGGTCTTCATGGCGTTCCTCCCCGAGGGTCAGTCCTGCATCGACTTTGCATTGAACGTGTACTGCACGTCGCCAAACAAGTCCCGGTAAGCCTCCGGTGGTGGTGGCATCGGGTCGAGAGCTCGCACCGTACGCTCGACGGACAGATCAAAGCTACGGTCGCCACTGGATTTCACAATGCGCACGTTCGTCACTTTGCCGTCCGGCAAGATACTGAAACCCACAACTGCCTCCAAGGCATCGTTCGTGCCCGCCCATGCCCAATTTTCCTTGAGCTTGCGCTCGAGCTGGCCAAGGTACAGCACGTAGTCAATGCCCATGACCTTCCCACCGGTGCCCTGCCCGGGCCCAACCGACAATGGCCCGCCGGCGCTGGCCACTTTTTGCGGTCCGCTCCCCGCGCCTCGCTCTCCCGCCTGCTCTTGCAGCCGCTTGGCCGCGGCAACGATCCGTTGCTCGATTTGCTCGCGCTGTTTGGCCTCAGCCGCGGCGGTGGCAGTGGCTTGCGCCTGCACCTTCTTTTCCATTTCGGCAGTGGCCGCCCGGCGCTTGGCTTCCTCTTCCCTTCGCCGCCGCTCCGCCTCTTCCGCTTGGCGTCTCGCCTGCTCTTGCTCCGCCGCGCGGCGCAGTTGCTCAATCACGGCGGGCGGGAGCGGTGTGGCCGTTGGAGGCACTTTCGCTGCGGCAACGGCAACCTGAGTCGGGGTCTCGGTCGGCCGAACCTTGGTGGGTGTAGCTGGTGCAAGCGCCACTGCCTTCTCCGGCGGTTCCTTTTCACTAGCTTCCGCGGCTGCTTTGACCGGAGGCTCGGGCCCACGGGCTTCCTCGCGCGGCTGGGGCGGGGGTGCAGGCGGCTCCGCAGCCGCCATCGTTTGGCCTTGGGTGCGACCTCTCCCTCCCTCGATCAGGTTCGTGCCGCCGAGCTGCTCAGGCGCCACAAGATCAACGGTGTAAGAAACGAGCGGCGGCGCATTGCGGAGGAACCAATCCTTCGGAACCAGGAGTGCGAGCATGACGATGGCCGCATGGACCAAGGCAGACAGCGCGATCATGCCCCATAATGCCGGCTCCCACCGTCTTTCGGAGGAGAAATGCCGCTCGCTGCTCCACACGACTCCGCACCGTTCCGCGAGGCTACCGCCGTGGTTCCTCGCGTGGCGGCTCCGTCACCATCCCCAGCCGTTCCACACCTGCCGCCTTTACCGCGGCAACGACCCGCATGACTTCGCCGTAGCGGACGTTTTGATCGGCGCGCAGATACACCTGCTTCTGCGGCTGCTCCCGTAAAATCGCCTGCAACTTCGCCCCCAAATCCTCGATCTGGATGGCAACGTCGTTCAAATACACCTGCCCGCGAGGGTCGACGGTGACGACCAGTTGTCGCTCCTCGCCCGGCAATGAAGCCGCTTTTACCTTGGGCAAACTCACAGCCACGCCTTGCTGCAAAATGGGTGCAGTGACCATGAAGATCACCAGCAACACCAGCATGACGTCGACAAGCGGCGTCACGTTGATATTGGCAATTGCCCCGTTTGTGCCCGAGGAGGAGTCATCGAACGCCATCTCGGATCCGCTCCTCACTTTAGAAAGTGCCGCTCGGCAATGTTGAGAAATTCCGAGGCGAAGTTCTCCATTTCGGCGGTAAGCACTCGGATTTGCCGAGCAAAGTGATTGTAGCCAATGACGGCGGGAATGGCAGCGACGAGGCCAGTGGCGGTGGCAATCAAGGCTTCTGCAATACCGGGCGCCACCGCTTGAATGCTCGACGATTGCGTCTGCGATAGCCCCAAGAATGCGTTCATGATCCCCCAAACAGTGCCGAAGAGGCCGATGAACGGCGTCGCACTCGCGGTTGTTGCCAGAAACGTGAGCGCCCGCTCCAATCGCGTTACCTCCTGGCGGATCGCCCTCCGCATCGCACGTTCCACATTGTCGACACCGCCGAGATCGGTGTCTTCGAGCGAGTTGACCCCACCCGGCCGCCGGGTGCGCGTCAGCCGCACTAGCTCCTGATAACCGGCCCGAAAGACCTGCGCCACCGGACTATCGCGCAGTTCCTGACTTGCTGTGTGGATCGCAGTGAGATTTTTCGTATCCCAAAAGATCTCGATAAACCGCGCCGTTTGGCGCCGCGCTATGCGAATTTGCCGGAGTTTGAAGAAAATCGTTCCCCAACTGGCAATGGAGAACAGCACCAAGATGTACAGAACGCTTTGAACAACCAGGCCCGAGTGGGTGAGGATGTGCCAGACGTCCATCTGTGGCGTCGGGCTCGCCGCTACACCCTGGGCCCACGCTGGCCGGCTAGCCAGCCAAACCAACCACATTCCCATCCTCATCACACGCCACGCCTCAGACCGCAACAGCGAAGCGACTCGATCCTCACGGCGCAAGAGGAACACACCTTTGCGGGTGCGAATTTTCACGGTACAAGGGCACAGCTCGTTGACCATCGAGGAGGAGCGCTGTTCATGCGGGTGATCACGGATTTGCAATTAGCGGGCAAGCGTACCTTTGTGCGCGTGGATTTCAACGTCCCACTGTCCTCAGGCAAGGTTGCCGACGATACCCGGATTCGCGCCTCGTTGCCGACCATTCAGTTGGCGCTGAACCAAGGTGCGCGTGTGATTCTTGCCTCTCATCTCGGGCGTCCCAAAGGGAAACGCCTGCCGGAGGCAAGTCTCGCCCCGGTCGCCGACGCCCTCTCGCAGCTCCTCGGTCAAAGAGTTGTCTTTGCCCCGGACTGTATTGGTCCCGAAGTGGAATCTATGGCCAGTGCTCTCGGTGTCGGCGAGGTGTTGTTGCTGGAAAATCTGCGCTTTCACGCCGGGGAGGAACAAAATGACCCTGAATTCGCCCGTGCGCTTGCTCGCCTCGCCGATGTTTACGTGAACGACGCCTTCGGAACAGCGCACCGAGCTCATGCATCGACCGTAGGGATGGTGGCCTTCGTGCCAGAGAAAGCCGCGGGCTTGCTCATGCAGCGCGAGCTCGAGTACTTGGGGAAAATTCTCCACCGACCTGAACGCCCTTTGTATGCCCTACTCGGTGGCGCCAAGGTTTCGGACAAACTCGCCGTGCTGGAGAATTTACTGGGCGTCGTTGACGGAATGCTGATTGGCGGCGCCATGGCCTACACCTTTCTCCGCACCCGCGGCGTCGATGTGGGCGCCTCCCGGGTCGAGGAAGACCTCGTAGCCACGGCAGAGCGCCTCCTGCAGCGTGCACAGTCCGAGGGCAAAATCTTTCTCCTTCCAGTGGACCACCGCGTGTCCACCGCTCTCGATGGTTCGGCCCCAGTGCAAATCAGCACTCCGGGAATTCCCGCAGGTTGTTACGGAGTGGACATCGGCCCGCAAACTGAAGAGCTTTTTGCCCAGGAGCTATCCAAAGCGCGCACGATTTTTTGGAACGGCCCCATGGGAATTTTTGAAGTCGATGCCTTTGCCCACGGCACGTTGGCCATGGTCGACGCCTTAGTCCGTACCAACGCGATCACGGTAGTGGGTGGGGGCGACTCCGCTGCCGCGGTTGCACGGTCCGGCAAGGCCGATCGCATTTCCCACGTCTCGACCGGGGGCGGCGCCACGCTCGAATTTCTCGAAGGCCGCACGCTTCCTGGCGTTGCCGCTTTGGAGGATTGAGCCGATGCGAACCCCGCTGATTGCCGGCAATTGGAAGATGCATGGGCTTGCCGCCGAAGCCCGCGCCTTGGCGCAAGCGATGCGCGATGGCGCACACGGCCTCACCGACCGCGAGGTGGTGCTCGCACCGCCGTTTACGGCCCTTCATGTGGTGCGCGAGGTGTTGCACGGTTCGTCGATCGGACTCGCCGCTCAGAACATGCACTGGGAAGACCGTGGTGCCTTCACCGGGGAAATTTCGCCGCCCATGCTCGTCGACGCAGGCTGCCGGTACGTGATCTTGGGCCACTCCGAGCGGAGGCAATTCTTCGGGGAGAACGACACCACGGTCCAACGCAAAGTGCATGCTGCGTTACGGCACGGGCTTGTGCCTATTGTTTGCGTTGGGGAAACACTGGGCGAGCGCGAAGCGGGTCGCACGCTCGATGTCGTGGCCGCACAAGTGCGCGCTGCGTTGCTGGGCTTGGATGCCGCTGCTATACGCGCCGTCGTTGTGGCGTACGAACCGGTGTGGGCAATTGGCACGGGGCGCGTGGCAACGCCGCAACAAGCCCAAGAAGTCCACAGTTACATTCGCGGCCTCCTACGCGAGCAAGCTGGCGAGGTTGCGACTGAAGTGCGGATTTTGTACGGGGGCAGCGTGAAACCGGATAACATTGACGATTTGATGAAAGAACCCGATATCGATGGTGCACTGGTTGGCGGTGCCAGTTTGGAGGCGCAGTCGTTCCTGCGCATTGTCCGTTTCTCGTCGCGTGCGCGGGAGTAAAGCATGCACACGGTGTTGATTGTCATCCACGTAATCACCTGCCTTCTTTTGGTCGGCGTGGTGCTGCTCCAGCAAGGCCGCGGGGCGGACATGGGGGCAGTTTTCGGTGGTGGCAGCAGCTCGACGGTGTTCGGCTCCTCCGGGGCTGGCAACTTCCTCACCCGCCTGACCGCCGGGCTGGCAACGGTGTTTATGCTCACTGCCGCGGGGCTGACCTACATGGGCGCCTATCGCGTAACCGGCACCGTTTTCGACGAAGCTCTTCCGGAGCCACCTCCTCTCGAAGCACCTGCAGCGCAATCACAAAGCACCGGCGCTCCCGCTGTGGCCCCCGAGGCTGCGCCCCAAGGAGAAGCAGCTGGGGCAGAGTCGGGCGGAGCCGCTGCCCCTGCAGCAGAGCAACCGGCTCCACCGCAGTGAAAAGTTTTCTCGTGCGAGGATGGCGGAACTGGCAGACGCGCTAGTTTGAGGGGCTAGTGGGGTAACACCCGTGGGGGTTCGAGTCCCCCTCCTCGCACTTTCTCGCCGGCTGCTTGCAAACGCGCCTTAAACCAGCCGGGCCGCATGGATGGGCCTCAGCAGTGAACGAGCAGGAGCGGCGAAGCTTCATCCACGCGCCCCGTTTCCTGCTCTTGCGCCGTCATCGTCCCACGGAGCGGTGCGCGCATCCCCGTTCCAGCCCGAGCCGCGAGCTCCCGCAGGCTCAGGACGCGCAAAGCCTCTGCAAACCACGCTCGCAAAAACCTGCCTGCTGTAGATGCGCGCTTGGTCCCGGGCGCCCTTGCCTGCGCAAGCCCAAACGGCAGCGCATCGCTCCGGTGTAAGAACTGTTGATCTCGCCCGACAAAACGCGACGCCACTGGCCACATGTGTCGACAGTATCCAGAGCCAACCGAGAACCATGACCTTCTCACAGTCTCGCAAGAACATTTCACTTCGGACGGTAACCGTGACAGAACGGGCAGCAGTCGCAAGGTGGAAGGGAATGAATGGCAAGCTCGATCGTGGCGCAGAATTTTCTGCTCCGCGGGGAAAACCTGCCAACTGGGATGAATCCTTCTTGCGAGAGATTCGAGCGCAAATGCTCAAGTTCGCAAGCTTGTACTTGGCCGACCCAGATGCAGCGGAAGACGCAGTCCAGGAAGCTCTCACCGCTGCGATGGCAAACGCCTCTTCGTTTGCGGGCGGCTCTGCGTTCAAAACCTGGGTGTTCGCCATCCTCAAGAACAAGCTCGCCGATGCATTGCGCCGGCGCAGCCGCCTCGTGCAAGCAAGCGAATTGTTGCGCGAGTCCGACGAGGAAGCAGTGCGCGATTTGTTCGACGAACAAGGATACTGGCGCGTCGAAGAACGGCCGAAATCCTGGGGTGATCCGGAACAAACGTTTTCCAACGCGGAGTTTTGGCGCGTTTTCGAGGTGTGTCTGGACCACTTGCCGGCAAGGCAAGCACGGGTGTTCATGATGCGCGAATTCTTAGAGGATGGAAAGCGAAGAGATTTGTTCGACGCTGGGGCTCAGCGTCAGCAACCTGCACGTCCTTCTCCACCGCGCGTGGCTTCGCTTGCGCGAGTGCATAGAAAATCGTTGGTTCAGTCGAGAGGAGACATGCTGAACTGTTTGGAGGCCACCCGTTTGATGTCGGAGGGCCATGAGCGAGCCCTATCGCTGCAAGAGCGGCTGTCGCTACGCCTGCACACAGCGATGTGTGCCGGCTGCCGCAACGCGCGCGCCCAGTTTGAAGTTTTGCGAAGGGCTGCGCGCGCCTATGCCCGAGGCTACGGTGACCCTTCGCCTCACCGTTAAACGCGTACCTCACGAATAAGCGCGAACCGCGCGAATTCACCTCCGGCGCAGCGAACCGCCCCTCCCTGGGCGGCCTGTCAATGCCTGCCATCAAGCCACGAGCAGAAAGTTTTGGCTCGTTCGAAGACCAGCGGTTCGACACGAGCATACGAATCTGGCGTCGAGCGATCGTGCGAGCCGTTCGGGGCTCGGCTGCCCCGAGTGCAACGGAACGCCAGAACCATAAGCGGTTCTGCGCCCCGCTGCTCCCCACTCTTTGTTTCACCCCACGAAGTGCGCGTGTTCGTACCAATTCCGGCCCCACGCGCAATTCACATTCCCGACACTGTAAGGAACCGAGGTTCGGTGCCGACCAACCGTACGAACGCACTACTTCAAGAGGAGAACCTTTCCATGCACAACACCGCTCCGTTGCTCGCAAGCACGGACTTTCCTCCGCTCCACCGCGCGCGCCTGGCGACGTTGCAAGTCAACCTCGGCTACCGCTGTAACCAGTCTTGCGTACACTGCCACCTGAACACCGGGCCCCAGCGCAAAGAGATGATGGACATGCGTACACTCGCGCTGATTCCGCGCGTGCTGGCCGCTCGCCACATCGCAATCTTGGATTTGACCGGGGGTGCACCTGAGCTGCACCCCGGCTTTCGCGACCTGGTAATGGCGGCGCGACACCTCGGTGTCCATGCCATCGATCGATGCAACCTCACCGTGCTACTGGAACCTGGGCAGGAGGATCTGGACGCATTTCTCGCCACCCACCAGGTCGAGGTGGTCGCCTCGCTCCCTTGCTACAACCCTGAGAACGTCGAGCGCCAGCGCGGCAAAGGGGTGTTCGAAAAAAGCATTGCCGCCCTGAAAACGCTGAACGCGCTGGGCTACGGAATGCCCAACTCGCCCCTCAAGCTCAACCTCGTTTATAATCCCGCCGGAGCCACCTTACCTCCGCCGCAGGCCCAGCTCGAGGCCGATTACAAGCGTTCACTGTACGAACGCTTCGGTATCGTGTTCCGCCGCCTCTACACCCTGACGAACATGCCCATCAACCGCTTTGGCTCGTGGCTGGTCTCGCGCGGGGAGTTTGCCTCGTACATGCGGTTGCTGAAAACGAACTTTTCCCCCGATCTCCTCAAGCACGTCATGTGCCGCACGCTCATTAGCGTCGATTGGCAAGGCCGCTTGTACGACTGTGACTTCAACCAGCAACTCGGCCTGCCGCTCGGGGGCAACGCTGTGCGCCCGCATCTCCGCGACCTGTTGACCAATGACTTTACGGGCGCGCCCCTTGCCGTTGCTGATCATTGCTATGGCTGCACCGCTGGGCAAGGGAGCAGTTACGGTGGCGCTCTAGTTTCCGACGATACAGCGAGGGCAGCTCGATGAATAAACGCTTCATCGTTGCCGCCGCCGTGCTCCTCGTTGTCGTGGGATTTCTTGCCGCCGGGGGCCCGAAATGCTCACCCTCAACTCGGTGCAAGTGCACATGGAGCGATGGTCGAGCTGGCGCCACACCTATCCCTGGACAGCATCGGCAGTGTTCTTCGTGGTGTACGTGGGCACCACCGGGCTCTCCCTGCCCGGAGCTGCAGTGCTCACTTTAGTCGCCGGTGCCCTTTTCGGACTGCTTTGGGGGACCATCTTGGTGTCGTTTGCATCCAGCTTGGGCGCACTGCTCGCCTTCTGGCTTTCACGCTACGTCCTGCGCGACTGGGTGCGTGCTCGGTTCGGGGATCGACTTCGCACCGTCGACGCCGGCATTCAGAAAGAAGGGCCTTGGTACTTATTTGCCGCGCGTGTCGTACCCATCTTGCCCTTCTTCTTGATTAATCTCCTTCTAGGCCTCACCCGGATGCGCGCCGGAACCTTTTACTGGGTCAGCCAACTCGGCATGCTGCCTGGAACCTTGGTGTATGTGAATGCCGGCAGGGAACTCGCCAAGCTATCCAGCACTAGCGACATCCTCTCGGTGCGACTGCTTGCTGCCTTTGCGCTGTTAGCCCTCTTTCCAATCGTAGCACGCGCAAGCGTGGCCAGGGTTGAGCGGCGTAGGATTTATGCCCGGTGGACCCGACCCCCCCGTTTCGACCGCAACCTGATTGTGATCGGCGCCGGTGCCGCCGGGTTGGTGGCCGCGTACGTGGGCGCAGCGGTAAAGGCCAAAGTGACCCTCATCGAGGGGAACAAAATGGGCGGCGATTGCCTCAACTACGGCTGCATTCCCAGCAAGGCGATCATTGCCATCAGCCGTTTAGCTGCCAGAACAATGGAAGCACATCGCAAAGGCCTCATTTCGGCACCGCCGCACTTCGTCTTCCGCGCCGTCATGCAGCACGTCCAGCAAGCAATTTGCAAGGTCGCACCGCATGACAGTGTGGAGCGCTACCAGGGGCTCGGCGTGGACGTGCGGCTGGGGCACGCGCGACTTCTGGACCCGTGGACCGTGGAGATCACCACAGCCGATGGCAAGCGCGAGCAACTCACGTCACGCGCTATTGTCCTCGCCACCGGTGCGCGACCGTTCGTGCCCGAGCTCCCAGGCTTGAGCGAAGTGCGATATTTGACCTCCGAGACACTTTGGCAGCGCTTAGCAGAGCTCGACGAACCTCCTCGACGATTCGTGGTCATTGGCGGCGGCCCGATTGGCTGCGAGCTGTCACAAGCCTTGGCTCGCCTGGGCTCGCAAGTCACACTGGAGGAAGTCGCGGAGCGAATCATGCTCCGAGAGGATCCTGAAGTTTCCGACTTCGTCCGCACCCGCTTAGAAAGCGATGGCGTGAGAATTTTTGTTCGGCACCGCGCCGTTGCGCTCAAGCGCGGCACCGACGCGAACTGGCTCCTCGTGCGATCCCCGACGGAGAGCAGGAGTTCGCGTTCGACGCGATCCTGTTCGCTATTGGTCGCCGGCCCCGACTCGAAGGATACGGTCTCGAAGAGCTCGGCATCGAAACCAAGCGCTTCGTTGTGACCAACCAGTACCTCGAGACCATCTACCCGAACATCTACGCGGCCGGCGACATCACGGGACTGTATCAGCTCACCCACGCCGCCAGCTATCAAGGTTCGGTTGCCGCCGCCATTGCACTGTTTGGTCGGTTCAAACGACTCAAGGTGGACTACTCGGCCTTGCCTTGGGTCACCTTTGTCGACCCAGAAGTTGCGCGGGTGGGGCTCAGCGAGACCAAGGCTAGGGAGCAGGGCATTTCCCATGAGGTCAGTCGTTACCCCACCGAGGAACTCGATCGTGCCATTGCGGAAGGTGAAACCGCTGGGTTCGTTAAAGTCCTCACCGTGCCGAAACGAGACCGTATTCTCGGGGTCACCATCGTGGCCGCTCACGCCGGGGAAATGTTGGCAGAGTTCGTCCTGGCGATGAAACACGGGCTCGGCCTCGGCAAAATCCTCGGCACCGTTCACTCTTATCCGACGTGGGCAGACGCGAACAAACAAGCCGCGGGAACATGGCGGCGAGCCCATACTCCGGAACGCGTGCTTGCTTGGTTCGCCCGATATCACGCCTGGATGCGAGGTGCGGCGTGAGCTCCGTTGTTCTCAGGCGCACAAGCGCAACGGGTCGGGTCGCCATAATGGCCGCGATGGTGCTCACCGCACCTCCTTTGATGGCAGATTTCGATCATTCTGCGTGGGACCGCTTACTGCGCCGCTACGTACATTGGATCGACGACGGCCACGCCACTGCTGTGGATTACTCGGGCTTGCAGGCAGAAAGCCATGCCCTCGATGGATACTTGAACCAGCTTTCGGCCGTCGATCAGACAACCTTCGACGGCTGGCCGAAAAGCGAGCAATTGGCCTTCCTCATCAATGCGTACAACGCCTTCACCTTCTCCTTGGCGGCAACCCTTCGTTCCGTTGCTCGGCGCCACGCGTTCGCTCGACGATATCGAACACGGCCTCATTCGTGGATCTAGGCACTACGGAGACCCACGCGTTCACTTCGCCGTCAACTGTGCCAGCATCGGATGCCCGGCATTGCGCCCGGAAGCTTACGTCCGAAAGCAACTCGACTCGCAGCTAGAAGATCAAGCCCACCGCTCTCTCGGTGATCGGCGCCGCAACCGTCTCGACGGGCAGGTGCTGATCGTCTCGCCTATTTTCAAATGGTACCGCGAAGATTTCGAAACGGGTTGGCGCGGCGCTTACTCCCTGCCCGTCTTCCTCGCGCTTTATGCGGCCGACCTCGGCCTTGGTGCCACCGAAACCGAGGCCCTGCGCAGCGGCCGGCCTCGCGTTGGGTTCGATGATTACAATTGGCGACTCAATGATCTCCGGAGGCCAGGGCAATGAAACTCTCGATTATTGTTCCCATGCTCAACGAAGCGGCAGAGTTACCGACTCTCCTACCACATTTAAAATTCTGGGAGGCTAAGGGCTGCGAGATCATCCTTGTAGACGGCGGGAGCCATGATGGTTCGGCGCAGTTGGCAAAGGCGGCCGGCTCTGAGGTCGTACGGTCCGCCCGCGGGCGCGCCCGGCAGATGAACGCCGGCGCCCGCCACGCCAGCGGGGATGTGTACGTATTTCTCCACGCCGATACCCGCCTACCCGTGGATGCGGTAGACGCGATTCGGAAGGGCTTGCGTGCCACCGGTTATGGCTGGGGCCGCTTCGACGTGCACGTGCGCGGCAACAGCCGTTGGTTTGCGGTGATCGCTTTCTTAATGAACTGGCGCTCGCGGCTAACGGGCATTGCCACCGGGGACCAGGCGATATTTGTTCGCAAGGTCGTGTTCTGGGATTGCGGCGGGTTTCCGGACCAGCCGCTGATGGAAGACATTCAAATGTCCCGCCGCCTCAAGCGCTACAGTCCTCCGCTCTGTCTGCGCACGCGTGCAACGACTTCCGGGCGCCGCTGGGAGGCTTGGGGGTTTGGCGAACGATTCTCCTCATGTGGTCCTTGCGCTTGCGCTACTGGCTCGGAACACCAGCGGAAAAACTTGCGGACGCTTATCGATGATGCCGTGTCGGATCGTAATTTTTGCCAAAGCCCCGATGCCTGGGAAGTTAAAAACGCGGCTCATTCCAGTCCTTGGCCCAGCCGGGGCAGCCCGCTTAGCCCACTGGATGTTGATCCACACCGTGCGCCAAGCGCTGGCTGCCCGCCTTGGAGCCGTGGAACTTTGCGTGGCTCCCTCGCCGAGCGACCCGGCGTGGTCTGACGCACTTCCGCGCACCCTTGCTGCTACCGTGAGCTGGGAGGATCAAGGCACGGGCAACCTGGGAGACAAACTTGCACGCGCGGCGGCGCGGGTGACTTCGGCGGGGCAAGTTGCGCTTCTTGTCGGCAGCGACTGCCCCGCACTGACAGCGCTGCATCTGCGCCAAGCGGCTCGCCTCATGATCGGCCGCGACGCTGTGCTCGTCCCGAGCTGCGACGGCGGTTACGTACTCCTCGGGCTCCAACGCACCCACCCGAGCGTGTTTGCCGACATTGCCTGGAGCACGCCTTCCGTCGCCAAAGAAACCCGCGCGCGTCTTACTGCGCTCGGCTGGCGGTGGGTGGAGCTGCCTCCGTTGCCAGACATCGACGAACCTAAGAATCTCGTTGCCGTACCGAGCTCGTGGATTGCGCGCGCAGCCCGAACCCAGGATTCCTCCCCCGCTCGACCGCGCGTTTCCTGAGAGCAGCAAAGTCCACGGGGTTGCACCTCGTGACGGCCCAAAGCGTGATGCTTTAAGCCCGTTCCGCACGGCGAGCAGGTAGGGGCACGAGCGCAGTGGCCTCGGCTTGCTCACAGCCTGCGCTGCCTTTCGTGGGAAAGCGGCCACGTGCCCTCAGGGGCTGATTCGCAGCTCGTCAAGCCGTGCTCTGTGTAAGAACCAGTCCAGGCCCCCGACAATACCCGCGGAAACCATCCCACGGAGACCGGTGATGCGAACCATCCACGATCAAGTTCGAGAATACTACGGCCAGCGCCTTAAGCATTCGCGTGAACTCAAGACCAATGCCTGTTGCGACAGCAGCCAACAACCTCCCTGGCTCAAGCCATACCTGGCTCGCATCCACCCCGAAGTGATCGAGCGCTACTATGGCTGCGGGCTCGTGTGTCCTCCGCTGCTCGAAGGCTGCCGCGTGCTGGATCTCGGGTGCGGCGCTGGCCGCGACGTCTACTTGCTCGCGCAACTCGTCGGTGCGCGAGGAGAAGTGGTGGGCGTGGACATGACCCCAGAACAGCTTACCGTGGCCCGGCGCCATCAAGCCTGGCATGCCGACCGCTTTGGCTTCCAGAATACTTCGTTTGTGGAAGGCTACATCGAAGAGCTCGATACGCTGGGACTCGAGCCCGCGAGCTTCGACGTGATCGTGTCCAACTGCGTCATTAACCTTTTTCCCGACAAGGCGGCCGTTCTGAAGGGTGCGCGGCACCTGCTCAAACCCGGGGGCGAGCTGTATTTCGCCGACATTTACGCGGACCGACGCTTACCGCAGGACCTGCGGGAAGACCCCGTGCTTTACGCTGAGTGCCTCGAAGGCGCGCTGTACTGGAACGATTTTCTCAGGCTCGCTCGAGCAACCGGATTTGCGGACCCCCGTTTAGTGAAAGACCGGCCGCTCGTTCTAACCGACTCGGAATTGGCCGCGCGAGTCGTCAATATCAACTTCCGTTCCGCCACCTTTCGCTTGTTCCACATCGACACGGTGGAGGATGCGTGCGAGGACTACCGGCAAGCAGTGATTTACCGCGGCACGGTGCCCGAGTAACCCAAGCGATTTATCTTAAATAAGCAGCACGTCATCGAGGTCGGGCGCGTATTTCCGGTTTGCGGAAACACCTACCGGATACTGTTTCACTCTCGTTTTCGATCGCACTTCGAGTTTGTTGGAGATTTCTCTCGCCATTACGGTCTCTTTCCGGGATGCGCGAGCCCCGGCTTCAGCTCAGTCGCGTCCTCTGCCTCCACCTGCTGCTGAGCATCTTCCGCCGCTGAACATCGACCCCATCTGAGCATCGACGATGGAGACCGCCCTCGCTCTCGCTCTCGCCGCTCCCTTGCTCCTCGCATTCGCCAACGGGGGCGAACGATCTCATGAAGGCGTTTGCCACCGTTTGGGGCGCGGGAGCCGCGCGCTACGCCAACGCTTTGCTGTTGGCGACTGCTGCAACGGTGTTAGGTGCCGTGAGTGCCGTGGCTATTGCACCCGGGCTGGTTGCGCCATTCTCGGGGCATGCGCTGCTTCCCGAAGCTGTCGTCGCACAGTCCGGCTTTCCCGCCTGCGTCGGTTTTGCCGCATGCCTCGTGGTTTTGCTCGCCAGCCGTTTGGGATGGCCAGTATCCACCACGCACGCGCTCGTGGGAGGCCTTTTAGGCACAACCTTGGCCAGCGGGGTAGGGGCGGATGTTCCCACCTTTTGAGGAACGGTTCTGCTGCCCATGTTCTTCAGCCCCATCGTTGCGGCCGTGCTGAGCCACACTGTGACTCGCTACCTTCGCCACTGGACCGGCACGCGTGCTTTTGCGTGTGCATCATGGTGGAGGAAGCAAACACACTAGCGTCGGAGGGCGTGTTGGTGCGTCGGCTCGCGCTCCCTCGCCTGCTGGTGGCTCACTCCGCGGTGTGCGGAGAGAGCAAGCCAGCAACAGCCTGGAAGTCCCCCGCGAGTATGCAGCACCTGCATATCCTATCGGCGGCGAGTATTGCCTTCGCCCGCAGCGTCAATGACGCCCCTAAGCTTGCCGCTCTCGTTCTAGCCTCGGGTGCGTGGCAAGCAGACGTCCGCACGGCCTTTGTGGGAATTGCCCTAGCGATGACGCCGGCGGCCTGTTTTTTGCGCGACCGGTGGCCGACACCCTCGGCTTTGGCCTGAGCAAGCTCAGCCGCCCTTCTGGATTGGCGGCGAACTTGACCACCGCATTCGTGGTTTTGATTGCCAGCGTACTGGGTTTGCCAGTCTCGACCACGCACGTGCTGGTGGGAGCAATCATCAGCGCGGGCGCAAGCGAGCGGCAGATTTTCAGGCAAGGCACAACCCAAGTGCTGTTTGCTTGGCTCATCACCGTTCCAGCGGCAGTGTTCTTCGCCTGGGCTCTGGCCCTCTCCCTTCTTCCGGCACTCCGCTAGCCCTGCTCTCCCTCCAGTTCCGACCCGCGTCGTTCGCTCCGGGCGGCTCGATGGCGCCATTAGACCAACAGGCACCTCAGCCAGATGGTTGCGAAGAATCGATGAGCTGAGAGCTGTGACCAGCAGTTCATCGCTGCGGATCTTTTTCCTCGCGCGCTCGGCCTCCAGCCCCGAGAGCGGCTCGAACAACGCCGGTGGACGATCTCGAACCCTTCTTCGGCGCTGGCCGGCCGCCAGGAGGATTCCAAACGGCCCACGACGTTGCGCGGCCGGTCCAGCGCCTCGCGGCCGCGGATGCCGCCCACCTCGACGTCCTCCGCCGCGGTGTGCGGCGAGCCCAGCGTATCCTACGCCGACAGCGAGATCACCACGAGGCAATGGGCCGCCCTAGTGGCGGCGCCCTGTTCGGCCGCTAGCTCATTCCCGTGCTCGCGGTAAGCGTGCAACCCATGGAAGCGACTCGAAGACCTCACGGATCAGCGCGTCGACACGCCCCAGCGATTCCCGCCCGGACAGGTGAGCCGCTCCCTCGAAGATCTGGAGGCACCTGGAATGTGGGCAGCCTCCGTCCGAACTTCATCGATGGGATAGATGCGATCACAGTCGCCGGAAATACCAAGCGTATGCGTGCGGACCAAGTGCAGCGACAAAGCAGGCTCAGGGCGATTGAACGCGGCACTCGCGGCGCATCGCCCGAAGCCGGTGCACTCGGCAGTGCGCATCGTGCATTGCACCCTCAGGTAGCGACCCGGAGCGGCGGCGCGCGCTTCAGGGCCGACCAGGTTGGAAAAGATCACGTTGGCCATGTGGCGCGGAGCGAGTGTCGCCACCGACCTATAGCCCATCCTGGCATTAAAGCGCTCGACGCCGCCCCACTCGTGGAATGGCGAGTCCATGAGGACGAGACCCACGAAGCGTTCCGGTTGGGCAATTGCGAGCCGCGTGGCAGCCATGCCAGCCCGCAAATTGCCAAAAACGATAACTCGGGGGCAGGCCAACAGCCCATCGGTTCCCCAGGGGTGGACGGCCGCAGCTTCCAGCGTGAACCGTACAGATGGTGCGGGCGCCCTGCCACGCTGCGCGGGGTCGATCACCAGCACGGGGGATTGTGGGCGAACTCTTCAGCCTGCCGGCGGAGCGAGCTACCGTCCCAGAACAGGCTTGAGCGCATCCACGACCGGCGAACCGGTGCCCGTTTCCTCTATGCAGAACAGGCAGAGCGATCGAGTCACATGCGCCACGGCGTAGAATCTTCCCTGTCGGGCTAACGCTAGCGCTCAGCGGCGGTCGTTAGCCCGTCCGCTGCAGCGCTTTGTTGGGCAGTGTCGGTTCGTGCGATCGCCAGCAACTTCTCCTCGAAGGTTCGCAGATTACAAACGGTCATTGAGAACAGCGATGAGAGCGCAGAGCAGCGATCATCAGACACATCCGTCAGTACCATCAAAGAATGATCGAAATCGAGGCCAAGAAGGCGAGCAAACTTGTAGTACTTAACCACGTGTTGCTGGTAATCACCGGACTTGCCTTCGATCCAGTAGACAGACGACCCTATCGCCGCGAGGATGTCTAGCTCGAAATCGTCACCGTTGGGTAAAGTGATCTGAGGATTGATGAGATACTCGAATGCCAAGTCTCCAGTGACTTCCGAGGCAACCTGAGCATACACCGCTTTGACCTTCTGGAGAATGAATCGCTCTAACCATTGCCCGCCGAAGAAGCGCTGCGCCCTCGGTAGAGTTGTGGTCTTGGCCTTGATCAAGTAAATGGGTGAGCGGAAGTACTGGTACTGCTCAAGGAACGCAACCTCGTGAAGGCGCGTGCAAAACTGGCACGCGGAGCTGATCTCTTGTTGCGTGCGGTTCTTCAGGCTTTCGGTAATCGGCATTCCATTCTGCATGGCGCGTTTGATCTTGCCGAGAAGCCCCGAAAGAGCATCATAGCGCTCTCCGAGATATAGCGACAGGCTATCGATCACGTGGTCGGCTGGGTCATCGGCAGGCTTCGCTTTGATCCGGATTCCCCTGGAGTTAAGAAAGGATTCCAGAATTGAGAGAGACCGGGGCCTGGAGTTCCGAGCCGAGGCATCTGCGCTGTTCTCCTCCGCGTCGGCACGACTGTGAGAGCCCTGGGCGAACGCTCCACGGTGACCTGGCTGCCCGGCTAGTCGCTCCAGTGCAACCGCAATCCGCTCAAGCAAGGCCTCGATCTTGGCGCTGTTCATCGTTCAATCTGCCCAATTATTGTTTCCGTTTAACACCTCGAGGCCGCTCGCTGACGGCCTGAAACACCAGGGTGCGTTCGCAGTTAGGTTTTGTGCCGGCACTGATCTCAAGCTGTTTCTCCGGTTTCTTCGGGGTGCGATAAGGTGCTCGTATAATACGCCATTGCTCGCCTCTTACAACCTGTCGGCCTGACTGTGAACACCCCCGCCCCGATTCAAATCGTGAGTATACTTCGTCGTTGTTTTCACATCCTTATCCCCCAAACAACCCCTGCACGGTACGGATGTCATACCCATCGGCCAGAAGGAGCGTGGCCAAGGAAGGTATGGAAGGTAGCTCGCTTGGTCAGCTTGGCGTCCCTGACCGCTCGCGCCACGGCCCTCTGCACGACGGATTGATGCACACGATGCCGCACTTGTCGTCCGGTCTCGGGGTTGATCCAGCGGCGCTCCTGCGGAAAGACCCGCTGCCAGCGCCAGTCAGTTGGGGCGTCGGGATATTTGCGATTCAGGGCGTCAGGCATCGGGACGCAGCCCCAGCCGTCACGCAGGTCCTTTTCATGGATCGCTTTGACTTTTCGCGGATCGTTCTAGGCCTCTGTTTTCGGTAATTCGGGCAGCATCGTCACGTCGCTTTCGCGCCCTTGTCATCCCGAACCGTGATTTCGTCTCGGGCGAAGTCAATGTCACGAACGCGCAGCCGTAGGTGTCGCATCAGCCGCAACCCCGCGCCATACACAAGCGAACCCATCAGCCACTTGTCGCGCAGGGGATGGCGCGAACCGGCTTGACCTGTTCGCGCGTCAACGCGACGGGCACTTGATCTGCTTTCTGCTGCGGATCATGTGGCCGAGGTCGCCGACCTCGCGGCCGAGCACACGGCGGTAGAGGAAGAGCAAGGCCGAGAGAGCATGATTCTGCTTCGAGGTGCCAGCTCGTTCCTTGAGAGCTGTTCTATCGCGTGAGGGTGGACGTGGGCGTCCTTGCTGGGTCTCCCCAGGTCATGAACCATGAAAGATCTGGCAAGGCCCCTCTCTCCGGCGGGCGAACCCTTCTGGCCCCGGGCTCACTCCTCCTCGAAGCCATGGCTCGTGAAGCGAAGGGTGCGGCTGTTTTCCGTCACCACCCGAACGAGCTGCTGCGGCGAGCCGTCGGGAAGCGTGGCCGAAATCTCGAGAACCACCTTCGCTCGAGCGCCCACCTGTGCCACCAGATGCGCGATCACCTCGTCGGCGATGCGGCTGGCGTCGCGACCCACGCGGGCCGGATCGAGCTCGATGGTGCCATGGAAGCGGCGCGGGCGGGGCGCTGCGGGAGCCGCGCCGCCGGCGGGCGTGACGGTGGTGCCCTGCGCCGGTGTGGCCTCGCCGTGCGTTTTCTGCGACATCTCGCCGGCTGGTCCCAATCTTGCCCTGGAGCTCTCCGCCTCGAGCTGTCGCTGAGCCACGTCCGGCTTGACCAGAAGCCCCGCGCTTTCCGTACCCAGCACCACGTGCTGGCCGCCGCGAAGACCCCGGTACCTGCCCGCCGTCGCGTCGAAGCTCTCCGCATACGCGAACGTCTCCATCCGCCAGGTGAGCAACGCCACACCGTCGGGCGCGGCCTGAAGCACCACCTCTGGGTCACGAAGCCGCGGCAGGTAGAGGTAGCGGGCGAAGTCCTCCGCCGGGAGACCGGGCGGCCGGGGGCGAGAGGCTCACGAGTGAGAAGAGGACGAGGCGCGCCCAAGCACCTCGACGAGCTCGGCCACGACACGTACCCGCCCCTCGTCGGCTTCTCGCAAGACGATTGGAGCAAATTCCGGTTTTTCCGCTCGAGGCGGATCTCCACGTGACGCCAACCCCCGGCGTCCGTAACCTTCTGGCTGCGGTAGCGCTTGACCGTGTAACTCCCGCCGGTCTCGGGGTCGGCAATGTCGCGGTGCTCCACGAGGACGATCTTGCCCTGGTGGCTCCCACGTACGGGCGCTCGGAAGCGACACCATGCTCCATGGGGAATGACGGGTTCCATGGAGCGGCCCACAACCTGGGCGACGAACATACCCGGCTGCAGTCCTCGCCCAGTGTCGGGGACCACCCATTCCTCCGCTTCGACGGCCTGAGGCTCGCTGAAGGCGCCGGCCGCTGCCTTGAGCGTGAGGAGCGGCACGCAGGTCCGGTACTTCTCATCCTCGCTCGGGGTGACTCGACGGAAAGGGGAGGACCTCCGCGGCGGCCGGCTGCGGGGCCGGCGCCGGTTGCTCAGCCCATTCCGCCCCGAAGAGCTCCGCCTGCTCCAGCACCGTTTGCGTCGCCTTCTCCCGCTTGTCTGGCGGGTAGCCGTACTTCCGCAGCACGCGCTTCACGAGGCGCCGCAGGTGGGCCTGCACGTTCTCGCGCTCGGTCCAGTCGATGGTGACGTTGCGGCGCACCGTCTCGACCAGCTCGCGGGCGATTCTCTTGAGGGTCGGCTCGCCGAGAACCTTGCCGGCGCTGTCGTTGGTCTCAAGCGCGTCGTAGAAGGCGAGCTCCTCTTCGGACAGCCCCAGCGCCTCGCCTTTCCGGTCCGCTTCTCGCATCGCCTTGGCGAGGGCTATCAGCTCTTCGATCACCTGGGCCGCCTCGACCGCACGGTTCTGGTAGCGGCGGATCGCCTGCTCGAGGAGCTCGGCGAAGGAGCGGGCCTGGACCAGGTTCTTCCGCCGCCGGGCCTTGACCTCGCCTTCGAAGAGCTTGTGCAGGAGCTCGACGGCCAGGTTCTTCTGAGGCACCCCCGGACTTCAGCCACGAACTCCTCGGAGAGGATCGAGATGTCGGGTTTCTTGAGGCCGGCCGCAGCGAAGAGGTCCACCACGCCCTCGGGGGCGATGGCGCGGGAGACGCGCCTGGCGGATGGCGTGGTCAAGGTCCTGCTCGGTCCGCTGTTCGGCCGGAGCGCGCTTAGTCAGCGCCGCCCGGACGGCCTGAAAGAAGGCCACATCGTCGCGGATGGCGAGCGCCTTTTCGTGGGGGACCGCAAGCGCAAAGGCCCGCGAGAGCTCCGAGACCGCCTGCAGCAGCCGGTCCTTGCCGTTCCCTTGGGCGAGGATGCGCTCCTGGGCGGCGGGGAGGAGCGCGAGCCGCCCCTCAGGTCGCCCGCCCTTCCACGCCCTCCAGTCAAAGCCGTAGAAGAGGTCGCAGCAGACTTCGTATTCCTCCAGCATCACCGCCACGGCCTCGTTCTGGTCGATGGCGGTCCGGCCCTTTCCGCCGCTTGCGGTGTAGGTCGCGAGCGCCTGCTTAAGCTCGTGGGCCAGCCCAAGGTAATCAACCACCAGCCCCGGGCTTGTCCCGGAAAACCCGGTTCACCCGGGCGATCGCCTGCATGAGCCCGTGGGCGCGCATGGGCTTGTCGAGGTACATCGTGTGCAGGGAGGGCGCATCGAACCCCGTGAGCCACATGTCACGGACGATGACCAGCTTGAAGGGGTCGCTCGGGTCGCGGAAGCGCTTGCCAAGAAACTCGCGGCGCTGCTTGTTGCGGATGTGCGGCTGCCAGTCGGGCGGGTCGAAGGCCGATCCGGTCATGACGACCTTGACCTCTCCGCGATCGTCGGCGTCGTCGTGCCATTCAGGGCGGAGACGCACGATCTCGTTGTAGAGCTCGATGCAGATGTGCCGGCTCATGCAGACGACCATGCCCTTGCCGTCCAAGGCCTCCAGCCGACGCTCGAAGTGGTCCACGATGTCCCGGGCCACGAGACGGATCCGCTCCTCCACTCCGACGACTGCCTCGAGCTGCGCCCACTTGGTCTTCAGCCCCTCCTTGCGTTCGACTTCCTCGCCTTCGGTAACCTCCTCGAACTCCTTGTCGATCTTTGGCTTGAGCTCCTCGGGAAGGGCAAGCTTCGCGAGCCGATTCTCGTAGTAGATCGGCACGGTGACCTTGTCTTCGACCGCCCGCTGGATGTCGTAGATGGATATGTAGTAACCGAACACCGAGCGGGTGTTGCGATCTTCGAGCTCCAAGGGGGTGCCGTGAACCCGTTGAAAGAGGCGTTAGGCAGCGCATCCCGCATGTGGCGGGCGAAGCCGTCGATGGAGTCGTACCGGCTGCGGTGCGCCTCGTCGGCGATGACCACGATGTTGCTCCGGGCCGAGAGCTCGGGGTAGCGGTCGCCCTTATCCTCGGGGAGGAACTTCTGGATGGTGGTGAAGATGACGCCGCCGGCCTGCCGCCCCTGGAGAAACTGGCGCAACTGGGCCCGGCTCTCAGCCCGGATCGGCTCCTGTCCCAGTCCCAGTAGTTCCCGGCAGAGGGAGAAAACGCCCAAGAGCTGGGCGTCCAGGTCATTGCGGTCGGTCAGCACCACGACAGCGGGGTTCTCCATCTGTGGGTGGCGGATGATGCGGCCGGCGTAGAAAACCATCGTAAGACTCTTGCCAGAACCCTGGGCGTGCCAGACCATGCCGATGCGGCGATCGCTAGGCGCGCCTCCGCACCCCCGCCCTACGTTAGCTCCGGCCGCTCGCAACGTCTGCTTCACACGATTTGTGATCCGCGCGAAGCCCGCCAGTGCTCGGCACTCTCTGCGCGGGGTTCGTTGGTCAAAACACTAAAAAAACCCACTCCAAACACGCACGCAACCTGCTCCCAAAAACCTTTCACCACAAAAAAAAGATCCCCGTGCAAGCGCCTTCTACCCTCAGACGGGCCGCAGAGAGTATTCTGAGCATGCTATCTCCCCGAGTCGTCGTGGCGGCGGTGAAATGCTTCCGGCCCTCACTCCCCAAGGACAGCGGGAGAAAGCTCGTTCGAGGTACAAATAAGCATCCGCCGCAGACACCGCGCAGTGGAACCAAGGAGTCTCACGAATCCCCCTGCTAGCTGTCTCGGTGCCTCCTTCACCTTAAGCAACCTCCCGAGGCTTCCCATGCGCCGAGGAATGTGTAAGCGAGCAACAAAAAGGAGGCACGTGTGTCATTGTCGGAAATCGAGCTTAATGCTGGGCAAAAGGACTTTTGTTCTTTTCCCGAGGGGACTATCCGACTCCTTGCGCCCGCAGGCTGCGGCAAGACGTACTCGCTGCTTTATCGCTGCAAAGCCCTCAGTGAGGCAGCCAAGAGCTCGCGCCTGCGCTTTCTCGTATTCACCTTCACCCGCGCGGCGCGCGATGAACTGCGCGATCGGCTAAACAAAACAACCACCTTTGCGTCGGTGGCGCCGTTCGTCACCATTACTACGCTCAACTCGTGGGGCTTCCGGATCATCAAACAGCGCGTCTCTCACCCGCGTCTCGTTACCAAGCGAAACGATCGTTTCTTTTGCATCAACAACGTGCTGCGTCGGGTGTGGAGCAATCACGCACGACTCAAGCTCCTGCTCGAAGACGGCCGCCGCATCGGCCAGGTCGCCACGGAGATCTGGGAGCTCATGCAGTTTCTCAAGTCGATGGGCTTGCGGCACGACCGTCTGCCCGAAGCCAAGCACTTCGCCGAGGAGTTGCGCGCACTCCAGTCGTGCCAACTCGGCAATCAAATCCGGGCGTTCTTCCGCCGCCTAGAGGATCTCGAATTAATTTCTTCCGACCCGCCATCGATCGAGGAGGCATACGAGCACTTCGTGGTCTTTTGGACGCAAGCGACGCACGAGCTCGGTCAAGCCGCACTGTTCTCGCTCGAGGACCAGAAGTACTGGGCGCGCATTTTCCTGGAAGACGACATCGCAGCCGGACGAAAGCCCACCGGCCAAGCGCGCTACGACCACATCCTGGTCGATGAGTTCCAAGACATCAATCCACTCGACCTTGCCCTTCTGCGCGCGCTTGCACAAATCCATGATGCTCCGCTCACGATTGTCGGCGATGACGACCAGGCAATTTACGAATGGCGTGGAGCCACGCCGGAATTCATTTTAAATCCGGAACGGCACCTTGGAGCCCAGTACACCACCTGCATTCTGGACCGGAACTACCGCTCCCCCCGCAACATCGTGGAAATGTCGTTGAAGCTCATCGCCCACAATCGGCGGCGGGTGCCGAAAAACGTGGTCCCCGTACGGCGCGAACACGCCGAAGTGCAGGTACTTCGCCACCCCTTAATTGCCGACGCAGTCGATGCGACGGTCGATCTCGTCAAGCAGTTACTGCGCCGGCCAGATCAACCTACGATTGCGCTCATCGGCCGCAAACGAAGCCAGATCATTCCCTACCAAATTGTCTTTGCGGGCGAAGAGATTCCCTTTTACGCTGCCGAAGATCTGCACGTGCTGCTCAGCGAAGCCTTTCAAGAGCTTCGCACCATTTTGGCCATCCGCGGTCGTCAGTCGATGGGTCCATACATGGACATCGATCCGATCAGCGACCTCCTGCGTTTGTGCGACAAGATCAAGCGTTATCCTCTCTCCAAGAAAGACCGCGAGGCGCTCCGCACCTACCTCTACAAGCAAAACGTGGCTGATTTGCGCGAAGCGGCTAAAGCGTTGGAACGATACCAAGGCCCATTAAAGGGCACTAACGAAGGCGGACGCATGAGCGCTGCCTTTGCTCAAGCAATCCTGCAACTTCTGGAGGCCAAGACGGTAGCGCAAGCCATTGGCACCATCAGCGATCACTTCGAAGGACTGCACAAGGATTATGGCAAATCGCTCGACGACATTTTTTACGCGGACCCGCCGTTCCTTTATCTGGCAGAATTCGCCGAACGCTATGGAACCGATTATGACCGTTTTTACCGCGATCTCGATCGCGCCATGAAGACGCTGGCGCGGGTGGTGCCCGACGAGGAATCGTTAACCGACGAGAACGAGGACGGCGTCGTACCCAAAGAGCGTCTCCATTTGATGACCGCCCTGCGCGCCAAGGGCAAAGAATTCGATGCGGTCATCGTGCTCGACGCCAATGCTGGTATCTGGCCCAGCCGCTTTGCCAAAGAGGAGAACGATCTCGAACAGGAACGCCGCTTATTTTACGTGGCGGTGACGCGTGCACGGAAGTTTCTCTACTTCGTGTTGAGCGACGCTTTCCTCGACGAGGTTCACCAACCAACCCCCTACTTGGCCGAAATGGGAATCGAGGTTCCCCCGGTCCAACGGTTGCTCTAGCGGTCCCCGGTACCGTGCTGCTCGACCGGCGCTTGCTCCTAGTACACGCATGACCCGTGTGGCCTGCGCGATGGAATGGCCGACAGCAGAAGGATTTGCTGACCCACGCAGCATTGATTACCACGGCACGCGTGGTCCCCGAGGACGCGCACATGCAGGAACGAACACATACCCGCCAGCGTAACAATCGGGAATGTACGGACTTGCTGCCCGGGCTGCTGTGACGGCAAACTACGAGCGCCGGGCAGTCGGCACTTTGTGTGCAGCCGCTCTGGTTGCACCGCTCTGTGGCCCAACAAGGCCATTGACGTAGCGCTGCGCTCAGTTCACAAACAGCTCGATTCGGTCGAGCGATGTCGCGCATCAGCGTTCAACGGGTGGAGTTCGTCGGGTTCCGTGGCGTACGCTTGCGCGGCGAATCCTGGGGTTCGCCGTCGGCAGCGCCGGTGTTGTTTCTTGCCGGAGGCGGGCAAACCCGGCACGCCTGGGGCGACACAGCCGCGCAGGTGGCTGCACGTGGCTGGCGCGCGATTACGCTCGATCTCCGCGGCCACGGGGAGAGCGACTGGGCGGAGGACGCGGATTACAGCATAGAAAGCTTCGTGCAGGATTTGCATGCAGTCGTGCAGTCGTTGGGTCAGTCGCCAGTGCTCGTTGGCGCGTCGCTGGGTGGCATCACCGGCTTGCTGTTAGCTGGTGAGCGCAATCCGCAAGCGTTCTCCGGGCTCGTGTTGGTGGACATCGCCCCGCGCATGGAGCCAGATGGCGTGCAGCGCATTGTCGATTTCATGCGCCGCCATCTGGATGGATTTGCCTCGCTCGAAGAGGCTGCGGATGCCGTCGCCTCTTACCTGCCGCACCGCCCACGGCCGAAAGACCTCTCGGGTCTGGAGAAGAATCTCCGCCGCGACCCCTCAGGGCGCTACCGCTGGCATTGGGATCCCGAGTTCGTCCTCGGACCAAAACGGCCGGATGCCTCGCGGCAACCAAAGCGACTGCTCGCTGCTGCTCGGCGCCTAACCATTCCTACGTTACTTGTGCGCGGGCGCATGAGCGATGTCATCAGTTACGACAGCGTACGGGAATTCTTGGAGGCTGTGCCTCACGCGCGGTATGTGGACGTCGAGCAGGCTGGCCATATGATCGCTGGCGACCGCAACGACGTGTTTTCCGCTGCCGTCATCGACTTCCTCGACAACGGCCTGCAACCTCCGCCGCGCTCAGGCAACACTTTCGGCACCGATACGGAGTCACCTCGAGGGTGAAAGCCGGTCGGCCACGACACACCGAGGCGGAACGGCATCAGTCCACCACCATCTGCAGCGCCGCCCAATATCAAAGCTGCAACCGCCGCGGGTTCAGTGCCCGCCCTATCCGCCCACCAAGGCAGCAATTGTGCAACAGGAAGCTAACGGGTGCGGAACAAGTCGGTCCGCCTTCACATCATGCCGCACGAGAGTGTCGGACGAGCATTAGGATCCGTGAATCGGCAGGGATAATTCGAGTTTTTCCCCTCCGCGGCGCACCACCAACCGCACCTGCGCGCGGCCCTTGGCGCGATCCATGGCGGCAGAAAATTCATCCACGTTGCGGATCGCGGCGCCATCGATGGCCACAATCTGGTCTCCACTTTTCAACCCTGTTTCTCTTTCCGCGGCGGTGACAATGACCCCAACGCCACTCTCCAAGCCAAAAAACTGGGCCAGTTCAGCGTCGAGGTTTTGGACCGTGATCCCGGCGCGGATGCGCAGCTGCGGCTCTCCGCGTTCTGGGACCCCGGCTTTGCCTTGTTCTTCCATGAGCGAACGGGCAACGTAGATCGGTTTCTCACAGCGGATGGCGAGAGCGATGGCATCACTCGGCCGGCTGTCCACCTTCACCGCGCCCCGCTTTCCAGTCATGTGGATTTCCGCGAAATACACCCCCTCTTTGAGCGAAGTCACGACCACTTTTTCCACTTCCGCGCCCGATTCCTGTAGCAGCCGTTGCAACAAATCGTGCGTAAGCGGGCGAGGCGGCGTCATACCCTCGAGCTTCATCGCAATCGCCTGCGCCTCGCTCGGGCCGATCCAAATCGGGAGTTGACGCGTGCCCCCCTTTTCCACCAGCACGACAACGGGCGACTGGCTGGAAACATCGAACGCCACACCTTTCACTTGCACGAGCACTTCTGCCGGTTGCTTCTCCTTACACCCCGCCACGAGGAGGAGGGCGCAAACCCACGGTGTCAGTAACGACCAACGCCGATTCATAGCGTCACAAGCGCATTCATCTTACTCGCCGCAAGCGTGCGAAGGCAACGCATTTTAAGAGCCAGCCGCAGCCCGCACCGGCGCTCCCACAGATTCCACCACGGCAAAGCGCAAATGTCGGGCAAGGCGCTCTTGCAGCGCCTCGAGTTCCGCAAAGCGCGCGCCGCGTTCCACCACCCGCTCCTTTCGGTCGCCCACCAACGTCACGTACCCCAGTTCGGCGTAACGTTGCACAGCGTTCTCGAAAGTGACGGAAGAATTGCCTTCAGGGCGTCGCACTTCCCCGAGCAACAACGCGGTGTCGTAGCGCTTGCGTGCTTGCGCGAGCACGGTCTTCAAGGGTTGCCCTGTCGGCGGCAGCAATGCCAGGGTGCGGGCCATCACCCAATACGCTTCGCAAAAGTTGTCCAGTAACCCTTGCGTGGTGTCGACAAACGGGTGGCTCGGGTCCATGCGTCCCTGCCCCTCCGGATCCCACGCGCCCTCTTCGCGGTAGTACGCCAACACTTCTGCCACTTCCGTCGGCACGGTTTGTTTTTCCGGCAGAGGGAACTCCCAGCGATAAAAATCCAGCCACCACGACACCTGCTGCTCGAGTTCTGCGCCGCGGAAGCCTTGCAACAAGGCGCGCGACACCAGCGCTGGCATGAGAAAGAAATGAATGATGTTGTTCTTATAAAAATCGAGGGTCATCCGTTTGTCGGCTGGCACATGGATGACCACTTCGTCGCCGCGCAGGCGGCGGATCAAACCACCATTTTCCAAGAACCCCAGGTTCTCGAGAAAGTCGTTGGCATTGCGCTCGAGGGACGCGGTGAGGGTGACCTTGCGATGGCGGAGAAACTTCACCAACGCTTGGGCTCGTTGCAGAAACTCCTGATACCGCCAGGCAGCTTCGGCGCGGCTGAGGAGCACCGTGGCGCTCACCGCCGTTGCCCCGGCAACCGCAACTTCGTTCACTGCGCGCAAAATCCGAAAGCCAAGTTTCTGGATGAAGCGGCGCTTCTCTTCTTCTACTTGCGGGTCGCCCGCATGCTCGCGGAAGCGCTCCAAACGGTCGCCGAGGGCCTCGCGCAGGGAAATCGGATCAGCAAAGGTGACGTACACTGTGCCCCGGTTCTGCCGCAGCACCGTGCGCGCCCGAATCAGCGCCCACAACGATTCCTTTTCCTTCTCGGCGCCGAATAGCTCGCGCTTGTACGATTCCTCTTCCACCACGCGGCCATACTGGATGGAGACTGGCACGAGGTACAAATCGCGCCGTACGCCGGAGATAAAGGCATTCACGATGGCCGAGAGCATGCCGAGCTTCGGCGTGAGGATTTTGCCCGTCCGGCTGCGCCCGCCCTCGATGAAGAACTCCTGCGTATATCCCTCGCGAATCAGGAACTTCAGGTAACTGCGAAATACCGCCTTGTAGAGCGGATCATTGTCGAAACTCCGGCGGATGAAGTACGCACCGGCGCCGCGAAACAGGGGCCCCAACGGCCAGAAGGACAAATTGATTCCAGCAGCAATGTGCGGGGGGCTCATGTAGTTGATGTGGAACAAATACGAGAGAATCAGGTAATCGAAGTGGCTACGGTGGCAGGGGACAAGAACGACCGGATGCTGTTTGACGCACTCGATCACCTTATCGAGACCGCGGTAATCAACGCCCTGGAAGATCCGCGGCCAGATGCGGTTAAAAGCGAACTCCAGGATGGCGAAAAACGCGCCCTGGTAGTTGGCAGCCATCTCGTCGAAGTACTTCTCTGCCGTGCGCCACAACTTGGATTCTGGCTGGCCGGTCTGCTGAGCCAGTGCGCGCACCGTCGACCTAACCTCGTCCTCCCCCAACACAATTTGCCGTACGACTCGCTTCGGCAACAGCGTCGGCCCCCAGACCAATTTTTCTTCCCGGTACAAGAAAATCTGCAGTGCACGCGCTACTCGACGAACGACGCGCTCTTCTCCCTCCGCACGATATTGCGCCAGCATTTCCTGCACGGAGACATGCCTGCCCACAGTGATGCTGGTTTCCTTGGCGTTCCACCACAAGGACAACAGCCGCTTGAGCTCGCCTGGGGCCTCTTGCACGCTGTACACCAGCGTCGCCAAGCGGGATTCTTTACGGCGAAAGCCGCGGCCGCGCAGCACCGCCAAGGGCACGAGAAACACTTCCTGCCCGTGCGTTGCCGCGGTGTGCACGATCTCCCGCAAATAATCCGTGCCGCTGCGCGCCTGACGAATTGCGGCGCGCCGGCTTTGACGGAGCGGCAGCCCGCGTACGTGGCCGCGCATGAAAATCAGCGCGGGCTGCCGGTTGCGCACCACTTGTTGAAGCCGGCTGAGATCCTCCAAGTGGCGCGTGCCGCGGGTGTGCCAGCGCCCACTGCGGAGTCGCTCCCAAAGCGTGCGGAAAATTTCGCCCACCGGACGGAGGAGCAAACTCGGAATGTCCGACACGAACGCTGGCAACGGTAAGCCCTCGCGCAACAACACGAACGCAACCAGCATGTAATCGACCAGCGAGCGGTAGCGCATCACGTACACCACCGTGCCCTGTTGGCTGAGATTGCGGATGTGTGCCACCGCTCCCGGGTCCAAACGAATATGGGCCAAAAACCGCTCGCAAAACCAGCGTGGCAACCAGCCCAGGCGTTCCATCGGCCCGGGCTCGCTCCACCAATCGTTGCCTGCACGGGCTGCGAGTTCTTCGTTCATGGCTCGTTCCTCTCAGGCAACCTTAGAGCGAGTCGCCACCTTCGCCAACACACCACCTCAGCCTCGGACGGCGAGTAGACACAATTTCGATCGAGGCCGCTCTCGCGTTTCTAGCCGAACACGTAGCCGCCTTTCTTCTCACTTGCTCGGCCAGCGATAGTCGCGAAAGCGCTCGCGCAATTCGCGCTTGGCAATTTTTCCCACGCTAGTTTTCGGCAACGCATCCAGAAACACGACGTCGTCGGGCAGCCACCACTTCGCAACCCGCGGCTCCAAAAACGCCAGGAGTTCTTCCTTCGTAAGAGTCTCTCCCGGCTTGACGACCACACAGGCAAGCGGTCGCTCCTGCCAGCGCTCGTGTGGCAAGCCAATCACGGCGGCCTCGGCGACTTTCGGATGAGCCATGATGGTGTTTTCCAGTTCGACGCTCGAAATCCACTCACCGCCGCTCTTGATCACGTCCTTGGCGCGGTCGGTAATTTGCAGGTATCCGTACTCGTCGATCGTACCGATGTCACCAGTTTTGAACCAGCCGCGGTCGAACGACGCAGCCGATCGCTCGTCCTTGTAGTACGATCCGACGATCCACGGTCCCCGTACCTGCAGCTCACCCACACTTTTTCCGTCCCACGGCTGTTCGCTGCCGTCTTCGGCAACGATGCGCATGTCCACAAACGGCAGCGCGCGCCCTTGCTTGGCCCGCACTTTGAGTTTGCGCTCTGCAGGCCAGTCGGACATGACCGACAGCGGGTGTGACACGGAAGCCAACGGCGAGGTTTCCGTCATTCCCCATGCTTGCACCACGGTGATGCCTAACGCATCGAAGCGCGCCAACAAGCTCTCTGGCACTGCGGAACCTCCGCAAGGGATACAGCGCAAACTGGAGAGGTCGTACGGGTGCTTCTCGACCGCGGCCAAAATGCCGAGCAACACTGTCGGCACCCCGGCAGTTACAGTCACGCGATGCGTTTCAATGAGCTGGCAAATGTCCTCCGGCGTCGGTTGCACACCAGGATATACCTGGGTCGCTCCGATCATCGTGGCCCCATAAGGCAAGCCCCAGGCGTTCGCGTGGAACATGGGCACCACGGGCATCACCACGTCCGACTCGCGAAGACCGAAGGCATCCGCCAGGCACTGGCCGAACGTATGGAGCACAAGGGCACGGTGCGAGTAGAGAACACCTTTCGGGTTACCGGTGGTACCCGACGTGTAGCACATTGCCGCGGCTGTTTGTTCGTCCAAGCGCGGAAACGGGTCGCTCGTCGGTGCGTGCCGGAGCAAGTCTTCATAACCATAAATCGGAGACAAGCTGGTTTGCGGCGGAGGCCCATCGTCCATCACCACATAGGCTCGCACCGAACGCAACTCCGGTGCGAGCTTCTCGAGCTGAGGCACCAAGGACCGATCGACAAAAATCACGGCATCTTCAGCGTGGTTGACGATGTAAGCAATTTGCTCCGGGAACAGGCGAATATTCAGCGTATGCAACACGCGTCCACTCGCGGGCACGCCAAAATACAGCTCCAGGTGCCGGAATGTGTTCCAGGCGAACGTGCCGACTCGTTCACCGGGCCGGATTCCAAGCGTTTTCAGCACGTGCCCTAATTGGCAGGCGCGCCGGTACAGATCCGCGTACGTGTACTCGGCAACCCCGTACTGGGTGCGCGACAAGATTCGCTTCTCCCAAAACAGCCGGGCAGCACGGCGCACCAGATGGGTCAGCAGCAGGGGTTCGTCCATCATCAGGCCGTTCATCGTTCATCCTCCCTTGCACCTTGTGCAGAAGAACTGCGCGCCCGCCAAGCCCCTTGCAAGGCGCCCCGTGCGCGCAGTGCCTCGCGGGCCACAGCGCAATCGTCGAACGGAAGCTTCTGCCCGCCAAAAATCTGGTAGGTTTCGTGCCCTTTTCCCGCGATCATCACAAGATCGCCGGGCTTCGCTTCCCTGATCGCGCTTGTGATGGCGCGCCGCCGGTCAACGTCAACGCGCAGTTTACTGGCGTACTCTCGCGGCACCCCCGCAACGATCTCCGAAATGATTGCTTCGGGATCTTCGTCGCGCGGATTGTCCGACGTTACCACCACCACATCGCTCAGCCGCGCGGCTACCTCGCCCATCAGCGGGCGTTTGCCGCGATCGCGGTTACCGCCGCAACCGAACACGGTGATGATCCGCCCTCGTGCAAGGCTGCGCGCCCCCGTCAGTAATCGCTCCAAGGCGTCGGGCTTGTGGGCGTAGTCGACGATGACCAAAAACTCCCCTCCCGGGTTCACTACTTCGAAGCGGCCTGGAACCTGCGGCACCGCAGCGAGTCCCGCAACCACAGTGTCCCGTGGCAACCCAAGCGCGATGCCGACCGCAAGCGCTGCCACTGCGTTGGCCACTTGGAACGCACCGGGAACCGGCAAACGCACTTCGCACGGGCCGAGTGGCGTCATCGCAGAAAACCACGTGTCCGTGGGAGAGATGCGTGTTTCCACCACGCGCACGTCCGCGCGGTCCCCCTGGCCATAAGTCAACAGCCGGCCGCGGTTGACTTCTATCATGTACGGAGCCGCGGCATCGTCGATGTTGATCACCGCGATCCCGTCTTTGCCGCCGCTCGCTAGCTCCTCGAACAAGCGTCCCTTGGCGCGGCGGTAATGGTGCATGTCGGGGTGAAAGTTCAGGTGGTCGCGTCCGAGGTTGGTAAACACCCCAACGTCAAACGCTACCTCCGCCACGCGCCGCAGCTCCAGCGCATGTGAGGACACCTCCATCACGACCGCACGACAGCCAGCGTCGACGGCTCGCCGCAGCAAGGCTTGCAGCTCATGAGCTTCCGGCGTTGTCTGCCGTGCTGGATACACCTCGCCGCCGATACGATGCTCCACAGTGCCGAAGCGGGCAGTGGGCCAACCCGCGTTACGCAACACCGCATCCACGAAGTACACTGTCGAGGTTTTCCCGGAGGTGCCCGTGACGCCGACGACCACGAGGTCGCGAGATGGCTGGCGGTAGAACCGGCTCGCGATCTGTGCATGCGCCAGCCACACGTCGGGCACGCGCACAACCGTGACTCCCTCCGAGACAGTCACGGGCCGCTCCACCACCAACGCCGCGGCTCCCCGCGCAACCGCCTCGGGGATGAAATCGTGGCGATCGGCCCGGGTTTCACCGCCCTCGGTGCGGTAGCCAGTCAGGCACACGAAGAGACTACCTGGCTCTACCTCCCGCGAGTCGGCAACGATGGAGGACACCTGAACGTCCCAGCGACCTTGCAATAACTCGTGAGGCGTTCCTTTCAGGAGAGATTGCAGCGAATGCGACACCGAGCCGCGTCTATAGCACGCGCACAATCATCGAGCGCGACGGCCCAACATTCCCGTCCACATCGCGCAGCCGAACGGTAATCAACGTCTCGCCCGTCGGGAACGCGATGGCAGCGTCCACCATCGCGCAGAATTGCACTTGGCTCTCCTGGCTCGCAAAGCCGTAGTCCCCGCTCGCAAGCAGCATGCACTGCTCGCCTTCGTAACGGCCGAACGGCTGATCCTGCCCATCGCGGAAGCGGCACGCAAAGTCGTTGACGCGCGCAATGTTGTCTACGCTCAGCTCAAAGTTCACCGGATTCGTTGCGGGCACGCCGCCACCAGCGACCGGCGTGGCCCCGGGGCGCGCCTCGGCACGATCGCACACTTCTGGACTGCCGTTACCCAAGTCGCGCGAGGTCCAAATTTGCAAGTCGGGAAAGGTCACCAAATCAGGTTGGAACGTGCGCGGGCTGACGGGCTTTCCGCTCGTGCCGGGCTTCCCTTCGATCACCAGGCCAAAACCGAAGCCACCCCGCCTAGTGTAGACAGGGGTGCCGTCGTCGGTCACGTCCGTAGGCTCCACTAGCGTACCGTCCGCCCGGGTGATTCCCAGGAAGGTTACCACCGGCCCCTGCGCCGACACCGGCGGAAGCGTGGGCGTGGCCGTGGGGCTTGGAGGAGCAGTGGCTGGGGGCTGCACGCGCACAACGATCCGCGCAGTGGGTCCCACGTTCCCCAAAATGTCGCGCAGGCGAACGCTGAGCACGGTATCTCCGACGGGGAAGCTCATCAGACGCGAAACTTGCGCGCAATACTGCACAGTGCTGGCCGGGTTCACGAAGCCGAAGTCGCCCGAGGGAAATAACGTGCAAGCGTCTGCCGGGCCGACGCCCGAGGGCTTTCCTTCGCCATCGCGGAAGCGGCAAGCAAAATCGTTAATGGCCGCGGTGATCTCCGGGGTGGCTGAGAAATCTGCCGGCTCCACCGCTGGCACACCGCCTCCCGGTGGCGACACATCGCACACCGCTAAGCTCCCATCGCCGAGCGCGCGGGAGGCTACGATTTGCAAGTCCGGCAAGCTCGCGAGATCCTCCTGAAAGGTGGACAGACCTACCGGCGCGCCACTCACCCCAGGAGCGCCTTCCACGACAATGTAAAAGCCAGCGCCGGCTGGGCGCACGTAAATCGGAACACCCTCCTCGTTGGTACCGCTCGGTTCGAGGACGACACCATCCGCCCGTGCCAGGGCGAAATAAGAGACACGCGGACCAATTGTTGGTGCGGGTGTGGCGGTGGCAGTAGGACTGGGCGACAGGGTCGGCGTGGTCAGCACAGGCGCCGTCCAAGTCGGCGACGGAACCAAGTTCCCGAGTTCATCGTCATCACCGCTGCAGCCCGCCAAAGCGCTCAAAACAGCAACCACCCACCCGACAACCCACCACCGCGCCCCAAGCCTCGTCATCTCTCCGCCCTCCCGTCTCGCCGGCCTTTGTTCACGATGCCGTCGTTTCCTACCGCGAATGGCTTAAAAGTACAACGCTCGCAGCGCGGTCTGAAAGCCGCTGGATTCCGGCCGAGGGACTTCAGCGGTCAGCACCGCGACGGGCGCACGGCGCTACTTTCTCCGTCCTATGACCGGGCACGTCGAGACACTCCCGATCCAAGAAGCCCATCGGCCATAAGTGTGGATCGTCGCTGCAGCCCCTCCAACGTCCCTCGCTGCCTGCCGGTGAGCGCCTGGATCCCCAGATCGAGGGCAGCGAGGTCGGCGCGCGCTGCGGCTCTTTGATCGTTCCATCGTGGCGCCACCACAAGACCTCGGAACTCCCCCGCCCGGCCCCTCGGCACCCGGGCAGGGTGCGTCCTTCGCTTTGTCACCCGGTCACGCGCACAATCAGTTGGGCAACGGAACTCGTCGCACCATTGGTGTCTCTGACGCGTACGCTCATCAACGTGTCCCCCGGGGGGAACTCCCAGGCACGATCGACGAAGGCACAGAACTGAACCGTACTCTCAGCTCGCACAAAACCAAAGGCGCCCGTCCCGAAGAGAACACAGGCATCTGCCAAGCCTCGGCCTCGTGGTTCATCGGCACCGTCGCGAAATCGGCACGACAAGTCATTTACGGCCGCAACGTCATCGAAGCGCGGTGGGTCAGTTGCCGGAACTCCGCCGGCTGTCGGGGGCCGGTAATCGCACACGTCCTCGCTGCCATTGCCGAGTGCACGGCTGGCCACCACCTGCAGATCGGGCAGCCCCGAAAGGTCTGCCTGGAAGGTCGAGAGTCCTACGGCCGCCCCAGAGGGCCCAGGTTTTGCCTCGACGACCAGCAGAAATCCTGCACCCAACGGGCGGCTGTAAATCGGCACTCCGCCGGCGCTAACGTTGTCCGGTTGCAGCAACGATCCATCGGCGCGGGCGACGCCAAAGAAGGTTACGGTCGGCCCGGGACTCTCCGTTGGGGTTGAGCTCGGCGTGCGCGAGGGCGTACGCGTGGGCGAGGCCGGCACCGTTGTTCGCGTGGGCTTCGGGCTGTTGCCACCGGTGCCAGAGGTTGGTGAAGGAGAGCCAACCGTCGCCGGAAGCGTCGCCGTTCGCGTAGGCGTTCGCGATCGCGTGGCCGTTGCGGTTGGAGAGGGAGTCGCCGTCGGTGAGCCACCGCTGCCCACGCGCACGACAATTTGCGCCGTCGGGCCCGGCACACCGCTTCCAGGAGGCGCATCGGCGGCTGCTTGATCGAGCACGCGTACGGTCAACACCGTGTCCCCGGGAGGGAACTCCAAGATGCGTGTCACCGGCGCACAAAATTGGACAGACGTATCTACGCCGACAAACCGAAAATCCAACTCTGGAGGTACACGCGTGCAAGCTTCTTGGCTGCCACGCCCACGCGGGGTCCCCGCGCCATCGACAAAGCGGCAGCCAAAATCGTTCATGATACGGATGTTGGTCTCCGTAGGCAGGTAGCTCGGGGGGTCCAGCGCAGGAACGCCGCCGGCGGATGGCCCGCTATTGTCGCACGCGGCATCGCTGCCATCTCCGAGCGGGCGCGACGCCACGATCTGCAAATCAGGCATCGCGACAAGGCTCGGCACAAATGTGTCGCTGCCCACTTCATTGCCACTCGGCCCGCGGGCCGCTTCCACTACGATGTTGAAACCGAACCCTTGCGGGCGCACGAAAATTGGCACTCCTTGCGGAGTCGTGCCCACAGGGTCGAGGAGCGTATCATCGGAACGCGTAAGCCCGAAATAGCGGATCACCGGCCCGGGCGGAGCAGTTGGCGAGTGCGTTGCCGTGCGCGTGGGCGTCGCCGTCGCCGAGCGCGTCGGAGTTGCCACGGGGGTTGCACTGCGAGTCCGCGTGCGGCTCGGCGTCGATGTAGGTGTCAACGGGCGCGCCGTGGTTGCTACCGGCAACGTGGCTGTGGGCGTGCGGGTCGGGACGGTTGTGGCGAGACTCGCCGTTGCCGCTGCTGTGGCGGTGAGCAAGGACACGCTGCCGGTCGGCGAGGCAGTGACCGTGGCACTCCCGACGCCCATTGTACGCGTGGCCGTCGCTGTGGGGATCACGATGCTGTGCGTAGGCGTCGGTGAGGGGGGCAATGTATGCGTTCTCGTGGGCGTGGCAGGCGGGGTGCCAGTCGCAGTGGGCGACGGAGGCCACGTTGCGGTTGGAGTCCGCGTGCGGGAGGGGCTCACCCGCACCAATGTTGCGGAGGGGCTCGGTGTGGCGGTCGGGGTTGGCTCGGACGGACCGGGCCCGACCCGCAGGCGGATTTGTGTTAGCGGTCCTAAGTTCCCTGCTCGATCGCGTACTGCCACTGTGACCAGCGTTTCGCCGTCGGAAAAAATCAACTGTCGCGTCACCTGCAGACAAAACTGAACTTGGGTCGCGTCGTTCACAAATGTAGCGCGGCCAAAGCGATCGCTCGTGCACGCAAATGCCGGAGCCGTCGCGACAGCGAAGTTGCAGGATAAGTCGTTCATCGCATCGGTGATGCGCCGGAGGGGTCGCAAGTCTGGCGGGTGAACGGCCGGGACTCCTCCATCGCACACTGCCGGACTGCCATCGCCTAGCGGCCGACTCACCAGGATCCACAAATCGGGGCGAACCGTCGGATCCCGCGGGTCGCTCGCGAAAATCGTCTGCCCTACAGAAACACCGGCGGCACCCGGGCGCGCCTCGATCACCAGCTTAAAGCCTTGCCCCGCGGGGCGAGCGTAAACCGGCACACCGGCAATGGTTGCAGTACGACTGAGCGGCGAACCGTCGGCTGCAGCCAGGCCAAGGTAGGTAACCTCCGGTCCGAGCGCGGGCGGCGCTGCCACCAGCCCAGCGAGTGCAGGGAAATCCGCCGCCGATAGGACTAAGTCGAAGTTTTGGTCAGCAAAGCCGCAAGCGGAGGCCCCACCAGCAAACAACCGTTGCGCGGCAGCCAGCAAGTCCTGCCGGTCGACGCTGCCATCGCAATTCACATCGCCCGGCAGTTGCGCCCAGACGGAGGAGTCAGCCGCCAAGGCACCGACCAGGAGAAGGGCAACCAATATTCGCAAGCCCCATTGCCGCCACCCCTGCTCCGACATTGCCGCCTTCATTCGCTCCTTCGAACAAGGGCGCACGTTACCCTACGGTGTTGGGGGACACAACGCGCCTTATGCGCGGCGACTCACCTGCGCGGCCTCGCCCGAGAGCGAGCCAACTTGCCGACCGTTGTCCTCACTCGCCCAGCACAGGATGCGTTTCCGCTTGACTCGACAGCCGGGACGGAAGTACAAGACGAACAATTGTTCGGGGAGATCGGGAGGCCCCGGCGAGAGCAGATACCCGCTGAGGGGGATGCGATGAGGTGGACAAAACAGTGCGGTCGAGGTTTGGTGTGGGTTCTTAGCGTGGTCGTGGCGGCGCCGTGCTTCGGGATGCCGATCGACGAAGCGCAAAACTTTCAGTTGCGGCTGCGGGCATACAGCCGGTTCTCCATCAGGGTTCAAGATTCCGACTCGCCGCCCGGTGGCGACACCGTGCCGGTAACGAAAATGGGCCAAATGGTGGAGCACCGCAATTTCTACAACCCTGAGTTCGAGGGCAAGCTTACGCCGTACTGGCCGAGCTGGCTCGCCGCATTTAAGCCGGACGATTTGAGTTTCCGAGTTGCTGCTTGGGGTTTTTACGATGGGATATATGACTACGGCCCAAAGCAATTTCGCGACGCGGCACGCCGCGTGAACGCGGGCTGGCCGCGGCCACTTCGGCTCGGCGCTTTTTACCTCGAGGGACCGGACTTCGTCGACCAACCCACCGGCACGGTAGAAAGCTACTTCCCGCACGTGGAGGTCCAAAATCCGCGCGACATTTACGCCACCCGACGGCGGATTAACGAGCTGTACCTGAACTTCAGCAAAGGGCCATTGTTTGTTCGCATTGGCCGCCAAGCAATTTCCTGGGGCGAGGCGGACACGGTTGCGCTACTCGATCAAAACAACCCCTTCGACGTCACCCTTGGAGCACCGGGAATTTTTCAAGAGATCGACGAGGCGCGCATTCCCCTGTGGACAATTCGGACTAGCCTGAGCTTATTCGAAACCCTCGGGCCACTCTCCAGCGGCTTTGCGGAAGCCTACTGGGTTCCGGGCGACCTCGACGTGAACACGGGCATTTTGCCGCTTCTTGGCGTCAGCCCGTACTCGCCAGGTGGAAAGGACCCACAGCAACTCCTGCGCGATCAACTTGGGCCACTGTATGAAGGCGCTCGCGTGCAGTTTGTGCTGCAAGACCTCATCCCGCGCAAGCGGTTCGAAAACAGCCGTTACGGCTTTCGCGTACAAACTGTGATTAACCGCTTCTTCACAGTCAGCGGCTGGGTGTACACCACGTTTCCACAACAACCTGTTCCCCTCGGCCGCGGGCTAAGGCGCACGCCTGAGGGAACATCGCTGTTCATCACCCAGACAGTTCACAATGAGCGCTTCATGGCCTTTGGTCTCGCTAATACGTTCTTCGTCGAGCCGATCGACAGTATCATTCGGATGCAGGTCGTCTATTTCGACAACGAGCCTGGGTTCATTCCCGAGATCAACCTGGGGATCACCAAGGATACTCCGAACAACCCCTTGAGTGTGCTCACGGCGTGCTACCGAGCGGCGGAGCGGAAACAACTGTGCACGATCCCCACTGCGGACGTCATCCGTTGGGAACTTGGGATCGACCGTTTCTTCTTCGCCCGCTTCCTCAACCCCAGCAACAGCTTCACTTGGATCACAGCATTTGTAGGTTCCTGGAACCTCGACGAAACGAATGCGAAGGACTTCCGCCTAGCAGGTCAGCGCAAGCCAGGTCGCGCGGCCTTGTCGCCCGACGACTACGTGCAACAAAAGGCGGTGGAAGCGTTTGTGCAAACTCACCTGGAGACGAACTATGCACACGGCCGCGTTACGCCCGGAATAACTTTAATCGGCAATGTGCGTGGGACCTACGTAGTCAACCCCGTGATTACCTACCGGATGTTCGACTGGTTACTGTTCGACCTGAATTACATCCACATCGGCGGCGAGTATCAGCAAGTGGGCTTCTTCCGCGATCGCGATCAAGTGTCGGCACGAGTCACGTACCAGTTGAACTGACACCGAAGCGTCGCCAGCAGTCGCTGAGTAAGTCGACCAGCGTTTGCCTCCACGAATACTGCGGCAACCAACCGGTTGCCGCAGTAATTTTGTCGTGGCAGCCCACCAGACGGGGGATGTCCACACGGCGGCACCGACTCAACTCGGATACGATCGCACCGGTGTTCCCGGCGATTTCCAGCAACGTTTCCGCTACCTCGCGAATGCTACGGCCGGTTGCGGAGCACACGTTATACGCTTCTGCCACCTGTCCATGAAACGCGAGCTCGAGCAGTGCCCTGGCTGTATCGCGCACGTCGGTAAAGTCTCGGATGACTTCCAGGTTCCCCGCGCGGATCACGATGGGCCGACCTTGATGCTTTGCCAACGCAATTTGCTGGGCAAAATCGGCACACACGAAACGGGTCGATTGGCCTGGTCCGGTACAAGGGAACAAGCGAGCCCGCACAATCGGCACATCGCGGCTGCGGGCCATCGCTGCAGCGAGCCAATCCGCAGCGGCCTTGCTGACCCCGTAAACGGTGAAGGGTTGTAACGGGGCCGCCTCTGTGAGCAGCGGTGCGCCGGCGGCACTCGCGCCGTAAGCCTCAGCGGATCCCGTCCACACGACCTTCTCTACACATGCCACTGCACGCACGGCGGCAAACACGTGGAGTGCGCCGACGAGATTCACTGCGAAGGCAAGGTCCGCTTCTCGCTCTGCCTGCGCCACGCTACTTTGGGCCGCCAACAACACGACGAAGCGCGGTCGCCATTGCCGCAACACTTCGCGAACAGCTTCTTCGTCCCGGATGTCGAGCCGTACGCGGATCACCCCTCGGCCGCCCCTTGGCTGCCCGCATTCGATATCCCCCCAGTTCCGACTCGTGGCAACGGTTTCGATTCCCCGCGCAATGCACAGTTGTGCTAGGTGACGGCCGATAAATCCGCTACCGCCGATAATGAGGAGCCGATCCGCAGGCCCGCCACTCACCGCATCGACCCACGATGCTGGCCCAACTCGCGAGCAACGGCGTCCAGGTCTGCCTCCACCATCAGTTTGACCAGCTCTGGGAAGCGCACCGTCGGCTGCCAACCAAGCTTTCGCCTGGCTTTGCTTGCATCGCCAATCAACTGGTCGACCTCCGCGGGGCGAAACAAGGTCGGATCGACCCGCACAAACTCGCGCCAATCCAACCCAACGTGGGCAAAGGCCAGCCGGGCAAAGTCCTCAACGCTGTGCGCCTCGCCCGTGGCGATCACATAATCCCCCGGTTGCTTCTGCTGCAACATCAACCACATGGCTTGCACATAATCCTTCGCATAACCCCAATCACGACGGGCACGAAGGTTCCCCAGGCGCAATTCTCGAGCCACGCCAAGCTTGATCCGCGCCACCGCATCGGTGATTTTGCGCGACACAAATTCCTTTCCACGTCGCGGCGACTCGTGATTGAACAGAATTCCACAGCAAGCGAATAGTCCGTAGCTCTCGCGATAGTTGACTGTGATGTAATGGCCGTAAGTTTTCGCCACCCCGTAGGGGCTGCGGGGGTAAAACGGGGTGTCTTCGTTTTGCGGCACCTCGCGCACTTTGCCGAACATCTCGCTTGACGAGGCCTGATAAAACCGGATCCCCGGGTCCACCCAACGAATCGCCTCGAGCAAACGAGCCACCCCGACGGCGTTGAACTCAGCCGTCAGCATGGGTTGCTCCCACGACAGGGGCACGTACGACTGGGCTGCAAGGTTGTAAACCTCATGGGGGCGAGCGCGTTTGAGCATGGCAACCAACGATTGCTGATCCAGCAAATCGGCGTGGATGAGCTCGACCTCATGCAGCAGGTGTTGGATGCGATGCAAATTCTCGCCGCTGCTGCGCCGCACAGCGCCAAAGACTCGGTACCCCTGCTCGAGCAACAGTTCGGCGAGATACGAGCCGTCCTGCCCGCTAATGCCGGTAATTAACGCACGGCGCTCGCTCATTGCTGTTCGCGACCGTAGCGGTCCTCCAGCCGGACAACATCATCCAGTTGCGGCGTCGAGGCTTCCAACACCTCACACGTCTCCACCGCCATCAAGCGGTGGCACATGCCCGGCCGAATCCGCACACTTTGCCCCGCCTGCAAACGCACGCGCTGTCGCGGTCCGTTTTCCTCCTCCGCCCACTCCAAATCGAGCACCCCAGTAAGGAGGTAAATGGTTTCGTCCTTAACGCGATGAAACTGGTAGCTCAGTGCCTCACCGGCCTCGATGTGCAGAATCTTGCCCACATAATGCTCGCACTCTGCCCAAACGAACTCCCACCCCCAGGGCTTGGGAATTTTCCTGCCACGGAAGATCGGGGAATCCATGTCCTTCAGCCCCAGTATAAGAGCAGCACGCACACGAGGAGCCAAAGAAAAATATCCACGAGCAGGGGCCGATCGCTCAGCAAGAGCTGAGTCGGATTCCCTCCTTGCTCACGCTGGTGGACCAAGTACAAGTAACGAAAGATGCCAAACAGGACGAAGGGAATGGTGAGGTAAAGCTTGTCCGTGCCGAGTTTTTCGCGCACTTCCGGCGATGCCGTGTAAATGGCGTACGCCACCACCGTGGACGCAGTAACGACACTGATCATTTGGTCGAGGAAGTACGGGCTGTACTCGCGCAAGCTCGCGCGGTGCTCGGTAGCACGTCCCTCGAGCAACACCAACTCGTGGCGGCGCTTGGAAAAGCCGAGAAAGAGCATCAGCAAGAAGGTACAAACGATGAGCCAGGGCGACACTGCGACTTGGATGACCACCCCGCCTGCCGCAGCACGAATGGCAAAACCGGTGGCAATGGCCATCACGTCTAAAATGACCATCTCTTTCAGCACCAGCGTGTACAGGAACTGCAACGCCAAGTATGCGAGCAGCAAGCCACCAAAGCTCCAGCCTAGTGCGAAAGCGAGACTCAATCCCCCGCCCATCAACACCGCTGCCAGCACGTAAGCGTTGCGTAACGCTATTCGCCCTGAAGCCAACGGTCGCGCGGCTTTTTCGGGGTGTTGGCGATCGCGATCGATGTCGCGGATGTCGTTCATCACGTAGGCCCCACTGGCAGTCAAGCAAAACGCGATGAAGCCGAGCGTCACCCATAACACGCTCCACGGATCGAACAAATGCTTCGAGAAAATCAAAGCGGCGTAAACAACCGTGTTCTTCACCCATTGATGCCAGCGTACGAGCTGGAGGTAGTCCGCCGATGTGGCACGCATCAGGGCCTGCGTTCCCCGAGATAAGGTGCGAGAAGGACCAGGCGATTCGTCCCGTTGTCGTGCTCGCTGCACCAAGGCCACGTCGGCTGTACTGAGCACGCCCGCACTGCGCTTGCAAGCACAACAAATGGCATTTGCTCGCCGTTGGCCCTTTCTTTACGACCCCTGGCAACCACAAGTGGTCCGCAACCACACGCGCTGAGCGATTCCCCACCCCTGGCACCCTTGCCCTCCATCCAGCGCGTCGCCATCATGCAGGGCACGGCGAGGACAGGATGCGAACAGGCGAGCACCGGATTGCATTGCTAGGTTGTGGTGGGGTGGGGGGCACGCTCGCGGCATACCTTGCGCGCCAAGGGAAAGCGGAGCTTTCCGTCGTGACCCACAATCCCGCCATTACGCGGCGGGTCCGCACCGAGGGCTTAGAACTTCGCGAGCGCGGGGCCGTACTCAAGGAAAAAATCCATGCCGTCACCACTCTCGATGAGTTGGAGGGGCAGTTCGATTTCATTTTTCTCGCCATGCAGCCGCCACAACTCGAGGACGCCGTGCTGCAAGCTCGCCACCGGCTGAGCCCACGTGGGGCGTTCGTGGTGTTCCAAAATGGGCTGTGCGAGCAGCGTGTCGCGGCGCTTGTTGGACCTGAGCGGGTTATCGGGGCCATCGTGGCTTGGGGTGCATCGATGGTCGAACCGGGGGTGTGCGAGCGCACCTCGCCTGGCGGCTTTACAGTCGGCACGCTCGGGGCCACTCCTCATCCTTTGCTCGCGGAGCTCTGCCGCTACCTCGAACGCGTCGGACCAGTGAGACAAACACAAAACCTACTCGGCGCCCGCTGGAGCAAGCTTGCCATCAACTGCGCAATCAGCTCGCTCGGAACCATTGGCGGAGAACGCCTGGGCGTGCTGCTCCGTTACCGTTTCGCGCGCCGTCTAGGCCTCGAAGTAATTACCGAAGCCGTTGCCGTCGCCCGGGCGCTAGGGATCCGGTTGGAAAAGGTGGCCGGCACGATTGATTTACACTGGGTGGCGCTCACTCCTGGAGAGCGATTTCAACCAGGCTCAGCTTCGTTGCTCGCGAAGCACGCTTTGCTCCTCGCTGTCGGTGCCCGATTTCGACGGCTGCGTTCATCGATGTTGGCTGCCGTCGAACGCGGGCGCGAACCGGCTGTCGATTTCATAAATGGCGAGGTGGTCCGGCACGGAGCCGCCGTTGGCGTACCGACACCACTCAACGAACGGGTGGTGGCGGCGGTGCACGATATTGCTCGCCGTAAGATCGAGCCCTCGGTTCGCTCCCTGTATGCGCTTTACCAGACGACGATGAACCTCCGCTCGACGTCAGCGAGCACAGAGCTTTCGGCCAGCCTCTAGGGCCGAACCCACACCGCCGTGACCATGGCGGCACTGCGTGATAACGCTGTGGTCTAAGCAAACAAAATTTTCGCGAGTTCCGAGCGGTAGTGTTCCACCAGTTCGTTGCCACTGCCCAACACGTTGAAAATATCCACCATCGTCTTGCGCGCCGCTTGGTCGTGAAAGTCCCGGTTGCGCCGCACGACCTCGAGCAAGATTGCCAGCGCCTCTTCGTACCGTCGTTGTGCAGCCAACAACTGACCCAGCTGGAGCTGCGCTTCCAAATCGCCAGGGTTTTGCGTCAACCGCTCGCGCAGCTCTTGCTCGCTCGCCGTCACCCCTTCCTGTAACCGGATCTCTGCGAGGAGTCGTTCGGCTTCGTTGCGGTAAGGACCAGGCTCCACTCGCTCCAGCAGTTCCCGCGCCTTCTCTTTATCGCCGCGCTGGAGGTAAATGCGCGCCATACCCACTTGCGCTGCCCCATGCGTTGCGTCCTTCTCCAGCGCCTGCCGGAATAGTTGTTCCGCCTCGGTAACCTTTCCAGCCGCAAGGCGTGCCATACCTTGCGCTGCTAGCCGATCGGCATCGCTCGGCAACAATCGGGCTAAAAACTCGCGCACCGCCGTCTCAGGAAGTGCTCCGACGAAATGCGACACCAGTTGGCCATCGCGGATTGCGACGACCATCGGAATGCTTTGTACGCGAAATGCTTGCGCCAAAAGCGGGTTCAAATCCACGTTCACCTTGGCCAAAACGAACTGGCCACGGTACTCGGCTGCAAGCCGTTCGAGCATCGGGCCCAGGGTGCGGCAGGGGCCACACCATGGGGCCCAAAAATCGACGACCACAGGGAGCGAGCGCGAGCGCTCGATCACTTCTTTTTCGAAAGACTGCTCGTCGACCTCAATCACGAAGGCATTCATGAGTGAGCACCGTACTGAGGGAACGACAGGCGCGCAACTAGACGCGTAGGATTTCCAATGCTTCCGGAGGACCCATGGCGCGGCAAATCCACACCGGAACTTGGCAGCAAGGGTTGGCGCTGGCCTTGCTCGGAACAGCGCTTTGGGGCCTCACGCCAGCAGCGACCAAAATGAGCTTGCAAGCTGCCGATCCGGACACCGTTGCCTTTGCTCGGTTAGCCATCGCCACAGCGGTGTTCCGCGCCCTTCGGGCCCTGCCTCTCCGAGTTGTGTTGGCCAACCGTTGGACTTGGGTTGCTGGCATGGCCCTCGCCGCAGACTTCCTACTGTATTCGCGCGGGCTGGAGCACACGAAGGCAAGCGCCGCCGCCGTGCTCGTTTGCGTCGAACCGGTGGCAACCATTGCATTAGCGGTGTATCTGCTCCGCGAGCCCTGGAACGTGCATCGCGCTCTCGGCTCGGTGTTTACGCTCAGCGGTGTCGTGGTTGCGGGCCTTCACGGCGTCGCTGATTCCGATGCTACGGGCCACTCAACTTTGAGAGGCAACATCCTCGTGGTCACGGCCGCAATTCTGTGGAGCATTTACGCGGTGGCCCAGCGGAAAACCCTCGTCGATCACGATTGGGCCTCGCGCCTCCACGCAATTTTCTTTGTGGCCAGCTTGGGCACCTTGCCCTTTGCTCTGGCGGAGCCCAGGCTCAACTGGCATGCACCTGCGCACGCATGGATGTGGTTGGGCGTGCTCGTCCTGCTGTGTACTGCAGGGGTTTACATCGTTTACGCACGAGCCCAGCGGCTACTCGATGTGAGTGTGCTCTCGCTGCTGCTCGCGGGCATTCCGGTCCTCAGTCTGATCTTCGCCTCTTTGCTGCTGCAGGAGCCTGTGACCGCCCCTCTCGTGGTTGCCGGACTGCTGGTGTTTTCCGGGGCGATCGTTTTAGCGAGCGAGCCTTTTCCAGGCGCTGCACGCTCAATCAAACAGGAAGTAACTCAATCGCATTGAACGCCAAAGCGGAAGTTTTCTACAGTCCCCCCAAGCGAGGAGAGTGAAGCGTGGATTGGCTACTGGCAACCTGGGTGATGTACCGTCGCGTCTTTTCGCGTGCGGCGGTGCTCGCCGTAAGAAATTGGCCAGTGCTCCTTACGGCGTTTGTGTACGGCGGCCTCAGTACGGCGGCTGCTTGGGTGGCGATGTGGGTCGGGATTTTAGGGGGCATAATCGTGTCGTTGGTATCTGCAGCCTGTGTGAGCTCCTTCCTGCACCTGGTCGAAGTGATGATCCAAAGTGGTCGAGTGAATTTGGAAGACTTCCGCCGTAGCTTTGGCATGTACTTGTGGGACGTTGTTGGGCTCTCTTTCCTCGCTTGGCTGTTCTTTACCTTCGCTACACCGTTCCTTCTCTCACTGCCCCAAGGACAAGCCTTCCTTCTCTGCGTACAAATCGCCCTCTTCGTGTTTTTCAATGCGGTTCCTGAGCTCATTTATCTCGGCCGCACGCACCTCTTGGACTTACTCGCGCAGAGTTATCGCTTTATCAGCAACAACTGGATCGAATGGCTCCCGGCGAATGTTGTCGGCGCGGCTTTATTCGTACTGTTGTGGAATATCCCCTGGCCACCTGCGTTGAGCTGGCTCCCTGTCCTCGCAACACCGCTGTTGGCTTACTTCTTTATGGTGATGCGCGGCTTGCTCTTCCTCGAACTTTACAACAGCAGCCAGCGTGGGCGCATTTTTCGCTATCGAGCAGGCTACCGGTGACTTGGGGCAGGCCGGGAGGGAGAGCCTGCCCCAAGGGTGGGAGGGCGACTCGCTCAGGCAAGTCGCGGTTTCACCGGTGTGGCGGGGAGGGAAGGTGGGTCCCCGCAAGGCCGTGCCAGCAGGCTTAGCGCCCTCCGTAGCAACAAAGCCACAAACGGTGAGATGGCTAACGCCAGGGCAACCAGGATACCGGCAGTGAGGAGCGACGCGTCATACTCCCAAGCTAGCGGCAGAATCCGTGTGAATTCATAAGTGGTCATCGTGACACCGATCCTTTCTCTTCTTCTGATGCAATGAACCTCCAACCCAAAACCTCAACCCTCGGCTTGTGCCCCAATGAGGGATCGCACGGGCGCGGCATGCGATGACGGGAGGAGGGTTCGATCGCTCGCATCCGCACCCAGGAACCATTCCATGGGCTTGCCCGTGTACAGGGCAATGCGCAGCAGCACCGGTGTGCTCGGAATACGCCCGTTGAGGTAGTTATAAAGTGCAGAGAGACTTACCCCGATGTCGTAGGCAAACGCTTTCGGCTCGTCGGCAACCACCTCGCGTAACCGGGCGGCAAAAACTTTTCGATCGACCGCAATCCGTGTCATTTCTGTTGTCCTCCTCTTCCGATCACTCGTGTTCGCCTTGTTCTGCGCGGCCAAAACAAAAGGGCCACCGGAGTTTGCCTCCGGTGGCCCTTTTTCACTCTGCAAAGTCGGGATGCTTCTTAGGTCCTAACCTCCACAGGGTCGCCACCGGAGGCATCGTGTTGGTCGGTGCGCGTCATCGCCCAACACGGCGGCACGTTACACGCACAGGCGCAGTTGCGACGCGTCGTGGCCAGCCCACGGACTACGGCAGCTTTACTGCGGAGCGTGCCAAACTGTGCTGCGTGCCGAATCATGGTGACCTTTTCCCTTCTGCTTTTGCCTCGGAAGTTTTGTACAACCCTACTTTTGTGAAGCCCTACTATGATTGCTTTCCGCACTTCGCGCAAGGGCTTTCGTTTCCACAATTGTGGGAAGCGTATCGGCACGAGAACAAATGCCCAGATCCCACAGCCGGCTGCGCCACGGGCTGCGGGACGTAAGAGACTATGGTACAGGCCGGGTCAAGAAGGGGTCGCTCGTGAAGGAGAAACTCAAGAACGTCGCTGTGCTCTTTGGCGGAAAATCCGCAGAACATGAGGTCTCGGTGCGCTCCGGGATGACCGTGCTTCGAGCATTACGGGATGCTGGTTATCACACTGTACCCATCGGCATCGATCGCTCCGGGCGGTGGTTCCTGGTGGATGACGCTATGCTTGGGGGCATTGCCGAGGCAGGGGCAGTCAGTGGCGAAGGGGTGCGTGTTGTGATCTTACCCGGCGAAATCCCCGGCTTGCGACCCGCAAACGCGACTGCAGGCGATGCGGCCATCGCAATTGACGTCGTGTTTCCGGTGTTGCACGGACCCTTCGGCGAAGACGGCTGTGTTCAAGGAGTGCTCGAAATCCTCGGTCTTCCCTACGTTGGCTCTGGGGTTCTCGGATCGGCGATTGGCATGGACAAGGAAGTCCAAAAGCAGTTGTTGCATGCTGCCGGCCTACCTGTGGTGCCCTACACGGTCGTGCTCCAAAAGAACTGGGCGCAGACACACGCCGAACTTTTGGCGTGGGCAGAGGCGATTGGATACCCCGTCTTTGCCAAGCCAGCTAATCTCGGCTCGTCCGTGGGTGTGAGCAAGGCGGCGGACGCCGCCCAGCTCACCGCTGCCGTAGAGCACGCATTCGGGTTCGATCGTAAGGTCATTGTGGAAAAGGGTTACCCAGTGCGGGAAATCGAGTGCGCCGTGTTAGGCAATGACGAACCCGAAGCATCCGTGCTCGGAGAGATTCGTCCGCGACACGAATTCTACTCTTACGAAGCCAAGTATGTAGATCCCGCTGGCGCGGAGCTCATCGTCCCCGCGCCGGTCCCCGAGGGCGTGGCCACCCGCGTCCGCACAATCGCTTGCGACGTCTTTCGCCTCTTGCAATGCGCGGGCATGGCGCGGGTGGACTTCTTTCTCGTGAACGAAGACACGGTCTTCGTCAACGAGGTGAACACCATTCCGGGTTTCACCAGCATCAGCATGTACCCTCGCTTGTGGGAAGCGACCGGCGTTCCGCTGCCTGAGCTCGTGCACCGACTGATAGAGCTTGCGGTCGAGCGCTCTGCCGCTCGCTCGCGGTTGAGCCTACGGCCGAACTAAGACCGAGGTCATTGGCTTTCACTGGTACGGTCAAAGAGAGATCGGGGGAGACCCCCGAAGGGGCCTCCCCCAAACCTGGCTGCCGCGGGTCGCTCCAGGTTACGGCAGAGTGATCGTTTGCGTGGTCGTCACGAGTGAGTTCGCGGCGTTCCTCACGCGAGCGCGCACCTGGATGCTGGTGTTCGCCAGGCCATTCAGGTACTTCACGCAGGTCAGGGCGTCACCCGGCTGCGGGACGATGGTCAAACTCCCGGTGTTACAAGGTGCCTCAGCGTTGGTGTATCCCGGACTCGTGATCGACACACCCGGAGTCGGCGTCGGCAAGCTGAACTCCACTGGAACTCCGTCAGGCACCGGATTCCCGAACGTATCGGTCACCAGAGCGCTTACGATCACTGTTCGAGTGCCATCACCGTTGTCATTGAACAGGGGCAACGGCAGGCTCAGGGCAATTTGCTGAGCGTCCGGAGCACCGACGTTGAGGAACGCAGTCACGCTTTGTCCCACGTTGTCCGTAATGTTGAGCGTGAACGCTCCGGCTTGATTTCCGCCGGTTATGGTGAACGTTCCTCCCGAGGTGAATACCGGATTCGGGCTGATACAGAGGTTGCCACCTGAGGGGGCGATCGTGAACGGCGGGGCGCCGCCAGTCACGGTGAAGGTAAGCTTCGACCCAGTGCAGCTCGGGCTTCCGTTCGTTCCCACCCAGACAAAGCCAGCGGGAGGTACCACCACAGGTGCAGCAACTGTAGAAGTGGGCGTCGAGGTCGGAGTCGAAGTCGAAGTGAAGGTTCTCGTCGGGGTCGGAGTGAAGGTGGCCGTGGGTGTCAGGGTCGCCGTCGGTGTGGCCGTCGGCCGCAAGTCGAGCAAAGTGATAGTGCGGATATCCTCGATGTAGCCTCCGGGCTGGCTTGGTGCGCTCACCCGTGCACGGATCTGCACCGTCTGCCCTTGCATCGTCGACACGTACTTCACGCACGACAAGGCATCACCCGGTTGCGCGTTCACCTGGAAGCTCAACCGGCAATTCGGTGGATCGCCAATCAGTGCCGGACTCGTCACCGACACTCCCGCCACCGGCGTCACCAGCGAGAAGTTCACCGGTATCCCGTTCATCGCTGCTACACCACTGGCGTCGGTGACCAGCGCCGTGATCACGATGGTGTACGTGCCATCACCGTTGTTGGTCACACCCAGGATGTTCTGCTCGATCTGGATGAACCGTGCCTCCGGGGTCGGAGTCGGAGTGACCGTCGGAGTCGAGGTCCGAGTTGGAGTCAGCGTCGGAGTCAAAGTCGGGGTCAATGTCGGCGTGAACGTCCGCGTTGCCGTCGGTGTCGCCGTCGGCCGCAAGTCGAGCAAGACGATGTCCTTGAACGCCTCGATGTACCCCGGAGCCGTGGGGATCGACACCCACGCGCGCACCCTCACGGTCTGCCCTTGCAATGCCGAGGCGTACTTCACGCACGACAA